>CAZKHV010000018.1:0-13301 GCA_964552605.1 uncultured Zetaproteobacteria bacterium
TAAAAGCTGCCAGCTGAAGCTGGGGGTTTTAACTCCCCCAAGGGGAGACAATAAAGGTTATTTTAGCATCAAAATCGCGAAATAAATCTTGTGCCTACTTGGCTAATATTGCCTTGGAAAAATGGTGAAACTTCAGTACCTTGATACAATCACGATTAAACGTCTTGCTCAGAATTCTTCAGCAAATAAAAGTGGCCTATGAATTGCTTCAAAGTTTAAGATATATTCAAGCAGCTGGGAGGCACTGATTATGCGGATAGTTTTCACCTTTTTATGTATTCTATTCACCACGTCCCTAAGCTGCGCAGCACCTGCTACTCAGGAAACCATCATTATTACACCCAATCAGGTTTATGCTGAAGTGGAACGCATCGAAGCTGATGTGTTAAGCATCATGAAATATCGCAAGCGTGTGTCTACAAACACGGTTCAACACAGGTCTGTGCAATTTAAGCCTCGCCATGTGTGGCAAAAAACGTATGAAATTTTGGTCAAAATCAATATTTATAGACGCGCCGATCATTACCCCACCATTGCCGTCGGGACCTTGGAGCCGGTTCAAGAACTGCACCCTAAAGTGGTATTTGATCAAACTCAGCGTATTTTAACTGAACTTCAACTGATCAAACTACGTCTGAATCTGGTCGCATCATCCCCTACCCCTGCTGCTCGTATTCAACACGGTAAAATGCCCAGCGATGTATATGCCCTGCTCGATAAAGTATCATCGGATTTGGATAGCCTGATCGGCTTCGATTTCACATCATCGGATGTGTTTGCAGAAGTCATTCGGCTGAACAGTGATATTGAAGTCATTTTAAATACACTCGATATTAGTGATGTCTCCTTTCCCCCTATCAAACATAAAAACAGCCAGCCAGCCGATGCCTTTAAAGTAGGCTTTGAATTACTCGATACCGTAGAAAAAATACAGCGCTATTTGTCAATCGATGTCAGTGATTTTTCCGGTCTAGAAAAAGACACGGTTGATTCCGGTGATGTATTTGAATTAATCGAGCTCATCATTGCAGAGCTGCAACCCATTAAATTTTCTCTTTCTCTGCAGCATGTGCGCACACCAAACAATAAAGACTATGCAGATAAAACGCCTGCGGATGTCGAGCAACTGATCGGATGGTGTCACAACCGCCTAAAACAAGTTCACCCCTTTCGCTTGTAGGAGACGTTATGTCCAGTCATTCATCCCCCACCTCTTCCACCGAAGCTTCGGAAAACACCACCACATCGGATAACCCTCAAGCCGCCAAAAAAACATTTACCTTCATGCCATCCATCGTTCGGCATATATCACTGCACGCCAAACTCACGTGGATTTTACTCATCACAGCGATTATACCCATCCTGATCATTGCCTTTTACAGTTACAACAAAGCAACAACATCCTATGAAAACACAGCCCAACTGCTTGATACGGATCATGTAAAAAAAGGCAAAGCCATCATTGACCACTACCTACAAAAGGTACCCGATGACTTACATTTTTTGGCTCAATTTCATGACCTTAATCGCTATCTTTTATGGCATGCTATTGGTGAAAAAAATGAAGCCAATAAATGGTTGCAAAGCACAATCAACGGCTTTTCATCGTTCATAAAAAGCCGGGACTTATACATGCAATTGCGTGTGATTGATGCACAAGGCTGGGAAGTCATTCGCATCAATCGTGATAGCACAGGTAAAGTAGCCGTCAGCGACAAACGTCATTTGCAACAAAAATCCGACAGCCAGTATTTCATTGAAACCATGCAGTTGCCAGCTAATAAATATTATGTTTCCACCTTAAACCTGAACCGTGAACATGGCAAAATTCAACAGCCTCATACGCCGGTTATTCGTTATGCTCTGCCGATGATCGATCAAAATGGTACACGCCATGGTATTATCATTCTGAATTTGTACGCCAATATATTTCTCGATCAAGTCACCAACATGGATGATGCCAACCATCAAGAAGGTGATAGTTTTTATATCACCAATCAAAATGGCTTTTATCTTGCTCATCCGGACAACAGCAAAACCTTCGGTTTTGATCTGAACCACACTTCCATGGTCATGCTTGAGCATCCCCAGCTATGGGAAGCCATTCAGGAGAATCAAACAGGCAAATTCACAACCGATAAGTCCATCTATTTCTTGGAAAAAATTTATCCCCTCACGCAGAACAAAGAAAATTACTGGTACCTCATTTACAGCGTTCCCCGTGATATTCATCTGGCTGAATTATCGACATTTCAACAGGTGTTTTTTGGCATCATCCTCTTCCTTATTCTTATTCTTGTATTGATTTCACGTCCCATCATTAATGTTCTGGTCACGCCTTTACGCAAAGTCACCAACAACATGCAACGTCTGGAACGAGGGGAAACAGAGCTGGAGAGCATTGAATACCATGGTCATGATGAACTGCGTAATATGGTGGATGCCGCCAACGGTATGGGTCAACGCATCTCTGCTGCTATTCAACAAGCCAATACCATTGCTCAGGGTGACTTTCACTCGGATATCACCCCCTTATCCCACAAGGATGAATTGGGGATCGCGCTGCAGTCCATGACCCGGACATTGCAAAATGTAGCGAACATCAGTGCTGCAGTTGCCAGCGGCGATTTACGCAACAGTATTAATATCAAGGGTGAACATGATCGGCTCGGTCAAGCGATCAATGCCATGATCACCACTATGCGCAACACCGCCAACCATGCTCATGCCATTGCTGATGGGGATTTCAGTGCTGATATCGAAGTGCATGGTGACAACGATGAGCTGGGGCTGGCTTTGCAGCAAATGAGCCAAACATTGCGCAAATTATCCAATGTTGCAGCCGCTATCGCAACCGGCGATTACACGGTCGATGTGGAAGTCAAAGGCGAACAAGATCAGCTGGGACGCTCGATCTCGCACATGACGCAAGCCTTACGCCTTTCCACCTTTGAAGCCGAACAACAGGATTGGCTGAAATCCAACCTGACGGAAATCAGTCAACATATTCAAGGAAAAACCGACCTGCACGACTTTGCACATACCATTATGCAGCTACTCCCGCGTATGCTCGAAGCCAGCTGTGCCAGCTTCTTCGTCTGGCATGATGATAAGAGTGCCCTGATACTCGAAGGCAGCTTTGCTTGTGCGCGTGGAAAACTCAATCAACACGTCGAACTCGGTGAAGGCTTAACCGGTCAATGTGCTCAGGACAAACAAATCATGTCCATTGATAATATACCGGATGATTATTTGAGCATTCAATCATCATTGGGAGAGAGCAAACCACGCAATCTGATTGAAGTACCCTTGCTCGCCGACGGTGATCTTAGCGGCGTAATGGAATTTGCCTGCCTTGTACCCTTGAATGATATTCAACTGAATTTATTGCAACAGCTTTCACCACTGCTGGGCATGGCTGTTTTCGCCATACAAAACAATCTGCATACCAAACGGTTATTGGAAGAGTCCCAATCGTTATCTGAAGAATTGCAGGCTCAGGAAGAGGAATTGCGCGAAGCCAATGCTGCTCTCGAAATGCGTGCAGAGGAGCTCAGCACATCGGAAGAAGAGCTACAAGCTCAGCAGGAAGAGTTGCGTTCAAGCAATGAAGAACTGCTCGCTAAAAATAAAACCGTCGAAGCACAAAAGAACGCTTTGAAAGCATCCGCAGAATCTCTGGCCAAGCAGGCCAAAAACTTGCAACAGGCCAGTCAGTATAAATCGGACTTCTTATCGAACATGTCCCATGAATTGCGCACCCCGCTTAACAGCTTATTGATTTTGTCGGATATGCTGGCCAAAAATAAAGATGGAAATTTATCCGACAAACAAGTCGAATTCGCGTCGACCATCCATGCCTCAGGAGCGGATTTACTGGAACTGATTAATAGTATTTTAGACTTGGCCAAGGTTGAAGCAGGCAAAATGGAACTCGATCCACATCGTTTCCCATTGCAGGATATTAGCGACAGCATGCAACGCGGCTTTGCCCATATGGCTGAGAAAAAAGGCATTGCTCTGCGCATTGAGCAGGCCAGCGATGTGCCCAAATTTATCTTCAGCGATGCCATGCGGATCAAACAAGTGCTCAAAAACTTGTTATCCAATGCCTTAAAATTCACCCTCAAAGGTGAAGTGGTATTCAGCACCGAACGTTTCAATGAGGACTGTATCCGCTTTAATGTGAAAGACTCCGGAGTTGGCATTGCAGCGGATAAATTGCACGATGTATTTGAAGCGTTTCAGCAAGAGGATGGTTCAACCAGCCGTAAATATGGTGGCACCGGTTTAGGGCTATCCATTTGCCGCGAATTATCCAAACTACTGGGTGGTCACATCAGTGTTGAAAGTGAGCAAGGCAAAGGCAGCTGCTTTGCCTTGATTATTCCTCTTGCATCGGAAGCTGTTGGTAAAAGGAATGAAAATACGAATGACAGCATCATTGCAAGCCCCATCTCCGTTGCAACAACGGACACAGCACTACTACCCCCGCTCAACGAAGAAATAGCATCCGATGAACAAGAAGATAGCGATAGCACTACAGACGAGCAGATACCCAATTTGCTGGCCGATGATCGCGATAATATCAATCCGGGTGATCACAGCATTTTAATTATCGAAGACGATGAATCCTTCGCATCCATCCAGCAAGGCCTGGTTCGAGAACACGGCTTTAAAGCTATCAATGCCCTGCGTGGTGATCACGGCCTCTTGTTGGCGCAACAGTATATACCCAACGCTATTTTGCTTGATCTGCAACTGCCGGTACTCAACGGGATGAGTTTGCTTGATCGCCTAAAAGCCCACCCGAAACTCAAACATATTCCTGTGCACGTTATTTCCTGTATGGATATGGGAGCAGAAAAACGTGTATTGCAGGCCGGTGCAATCTCTTTTGTACACAAGCCGGTCAAACAAGCAGAGCTCGATAACATACTGGATGATATCAGTGCATTCATCGAGCGCGACATCAAACATTTACTGCTTGTTGAGGATGACGATAAGCAATTAACCGCCATGTCGGCGTTGTTAGCCGGCAATGATGTGAAGATTATTACCGCCCAAACGGGGGCGGAAGTGCTACAAATCCTGAGAGCAGATCATGTCGATTGTATGATTCTTGATCTGACCCTGCCCGATATGGGCGGCGAAGATATCTTGGCAGCTATTCAGCAGGGAGGTGATTCGATCAATCAAGGGCAGCTATTACCTGTTATCGTACATACCGGCAAAGATTTATCCGAGCAGGAAGTCGAGCTTCTGCAAGGTATGTCCAAGAGTATTATTATCAAAGGCAGTTATTCACCGGATCGTTTGTTGGCCGAAACTAGTTTATTCCTGCATCAAATTGAAGAAAACATGTCCGAAGACAAACAGCATAAAATCAATAAACTACGTGAAAATGATGTCGATATCGCTGGCAAATCCGTGCTGCTGGTGGATGACGATATCCGTAATATCTATTCCTTATCGAGCTATCTTGAAGGTCATCAACTGCACGTTCGAACCGCCCGCAATGGCTTGGAAGCGCTCCATGCGATGCAGCAGCATGGCGATAAAATTGATTTGATTTTGATGGATATCATGATGCCTGAAATGGATGGTTTTGAAGCCACACGAGAAATCCGGAAAATCAACCAACACCAAAACCTACCCATCATCGCGCTCACCGCAAAAGCCATGAAGGGGGACCGTGAACAATGTATTGCTGCTGGCGTTTCCGATTACATCACCAAGCCGGTCAATACCGATAAATTGATTTCTCTCATGCGGGTGTGGTTGCATGAATAAAATAGTCAAAGAATTTATCCATGAATTACAGAAAACATGATTGAAAACATCGAACTCGAACTACTGCTCGAAGGCGTTTACCAACGTTATGGTTATGATTTTCGTAATTATGCCAAAGCATCAATCAAACGCCGTATCAAACGTCACATGAGTATCAACCATATTGAGCGATTATCCCAGTTGCAGGATCGCGTGTTGCATGATGCTGAATTGATGAATAAATTGTTAATGGATATTTCTGTCCATGTCACCGACATCTTTCGCGATCCCGACTTCTACCGCTCATTTCGTGAAAACGTAGTACCCATCTTACACACCTTTCCTTTGTTTCATATCTGGCATGCTGGCTGCTCAACCGGAGAAGAAGTCTATTCCATGGCGATTTTATTGCGTGAAGCAGGTTTATTGGACAAAGCCCGTATTTATGCCACCGACATCAATGATCATGCTTTAAAAATAGCCCAACAGGGTATTTATCCGTTATCACGCATGAAAGAGTCCACCTCGTTATACCGCGCGGGCGGTGGCAAGGAAGACTTCTCAGACTATTATGTAGCGCGCTACGGCAGTGTGTTGTTTGATCCGGATTTAAGGCAATATATTACTTTTTGCAATCATAACCTGGTCACCGATCAAGGCTTCCACCAGTTTGAAGTTATTTTATGCCGCAATGTAATGATTTATTTCAACAATGGTTTAAAAGCACAAACCGTGGAATTGTTTCATCAAAGCCTGAGTCCCATGGGTATCTTGGCTGTCGGTTCAAAAGAATCCATTCACATGAAAAAACATTTTAAAGCCTTTGACAGCGGCAATAAAATTTACCGGAAGATAGGTTGAGATAAGCTGATGCAAGCATCCCAAACAAATATTCGAGCTCTCCTGATGGGTGCATCCGCTGGTGGCTTGCAAGTGCTCACGACCATCCTGGCACAATTACCCAAACACTTGCCCTTTGCCATCTTTATTGTTCAGCATCAAAAAGCCAACGGCAAGCATTATTTATGTTCCATTCTCAAGGAGTACTGTCCCCTGCCGGTGATCGAAGCCGAAGATAAAATGCCCATTCAAGCCGCTCATGTTTATCTTGCGCCACCCGGCTATCACCTGTTGATCGAATCCACCCATGCAATCGCTCTTTCACTCGATGATCCCGTGCATTGCTGTCGCCCCTCTATTGATATGCTGTTTGAATCCGCCGCCGATGTATTCACATCGCATCTAATCGCTGTGGTATTAACGGGCATGGGGCATGATGGAGCCGAAGGACTCAACGAAATCGACCGTGCCGGTGGTTTATGTGCCGTGCAAAAACCGGACACTGCAGATTACCCTTCCATGCCAACATCCGCTCTGCAGCATGTTCCCCATGCCCAACAGATCGATCCTAAACATTTCAAAACATGGTTGGAGAAGGTAGTGAACATCGGGCAAGGCTGCTAAGGCATGGTAATTATTTGGCTTATCGCTACAATTGGCTCAAACTAATGCATTCGAACTTAATTAAAATACTCATCGTTGATGATAGCCCAGCCAATTTATTGGCGTTGCAATCAGTGTTGGACTGTATCAACTACCAGCTCATTGAAGCCAGCTCCGGCGAATCGGCCTTGGAGATATTATTCGAAGATCAGGATTTCGCCTTGATCCTGATGGACGTTCAAATGCCGGGCATGAATGGTTTTGAAACGGTTGAATTGATCAAAACACGCCCACAGTGCGCGATTATTCCCGTTATTTTTCTAACCGCCATCAATAAAGAAGATGCACATATCAGCCGGGGTTACAAAAGTGGTGCGGTAGACTTTGTTACTAAGCCTTATGATCCGGTTTTTTTACAAGCCAAGGTTGCTGCTTTTGTTGAGATTTATACCGTGCATCAGCAATTGAAACTGGAGATTAGCAAACGTAAAGATATTACCCGTCAGCTGCGTTTGGCTTCTAAAGTCTTTGAGCATGCTGGTGAAGGCATGATGATCACCAATCGGCAGAGTATCATTGAAACAGTCAATCCATGTTTCACAACCATCACCGGTTTTAAGCCCGAAGAAGTGATCGGCCAAAAACCCTCCATTTTATCATCGGGTAGACAATCCCCCGAATTTTACCAAACCATGTGGAGCTCGCTCAGCCAGCAAGGCGAATGGGAAGGCGAGATTATCAACCGCCGCAAAAATGGTGAAATCTACCCGCAATGGTTACGCATTGTTGCCATCAAAAATGAAATCCAGGAAATCACCCATTATATCGGCAGTTTTTCCGATATCACCGCCCACACATCGGCCCGACAACGCCTGTATCATTTAGCTCATTACGACAGCGTCACCGAGCTACCCAACCGGGTCTTATTTCAGGAGTCACTGACCCATGAACTGAACAATGCACGTCGTCGAAAATCGACGCTGGCAGTGTTTTTCATGGATCTGGATCATTTTAAAGATGTTAACGATTCACTCGGTCATGCAGCCGGTGATGAATTGCTCAAAGAGGTGGCCAAACGCCTGTTATTCTGCAAACGTGACAATGATCTGGTGGCCCGACAAGGCGGTGATGAATTTACCGGCGTGATGGTGGATCTGGTGCGTGCCGAAGATGCGGCCATTGTGGCGGAGCGAATGCTTAAACTATTGGCCAAACCCATTCAACTCGGTGACGATACGGTTCATATCTCCGGTAGCATTGGTTTAAGTATTTATCCGAATGATGGTAACGATGTCGAGAGCCTGACCAGCAAGGCCGATACTGCGATGTATCATGCCAAAGAGTCGGGGCGTAATAATTATCAATTTCATACCGAGAAAATGTATCAGGATTCCGTGCGCCGCATTGAACTGGAAAACAAGCTCCGGCGTGCCATCAAAGATCACGAATTTGAGCTGTATTATCAACCTCAAGTTGATGCCGTTTCGCAGCAGATCATCGGAATGGAGACGCTCATCCGTTGGAACCAGCCCGATATCGGCATGGTTTCACCGGCCGAATTCATTCCCTTGGCAGAGGAAACCGGTTTGATTGTATCGATTGGCGAGTGGGTATTGCGCACCGCATGCCAGCAAGCCAAGGCTTGGCTTGATCAAGGCTTTTTATCGTTGATGTTATCAGTCAATCTATCCAGCCATCAGTTCCGAAAAAAGGAATTCATGCAAGTTTTGCATTCCGCCTTGAACGATAGCGGCTTGCCGGCTGAGCAGCTGCAATTGGAATTAACTGAACGTATCATTATGCATGAAGATGATTTCACCGTATCCCGTTTGCAACGTATTAACGACCTCGGCATCCATCTATCCATTGATGACTTTGGTACCGGCTATTCATCGATGAGCTATCTAAAACGCTTCCCGTTGAATGAATTGAAAATCGATAAATCCTTTGTCGATGATGTGTGTAGCGATGAAGATGATGGAGTGATTGTCGCTGCGATGATTAATCTGGCTCATGCACTGAACCTCAGAGTGATTGCTGAAGGGGTTGAAAAAAAAGAGCAATTGCA
This sequence comes from uncultured Zetaproteobacteria bacterium, assembly GCA_964552605.1. Lineage (GTDB taxonomy): Bacteria > Pseudomonadota > Zetaproteobacteria > Mariprofundales > Mariprofundaceae > Mariprofundus. The sequence continues at coordinate 9,284 of CAZKHV010000018.1, forward strand.
CTGGTTGGCAGAAAATGGCTGCGATGCCATTCAAGGTTATTATTTCAGCCGTCCGTTGCCCGTCTCCGAATTTGAAGCACTCATGCAGGCGCAATAACATGCTTTCAACGAACACAGGTATCGCCATGGTTTTGTATTGCCCATTCTATGGCTTGGAGCTTATTGCATGAAACCATTACTCATTAAATTGCTGCTTGTTGATGATATCCAAGCCAATCTATTAGCCTTGGAGCAATTGCTTGAAGCCCCTGATCGCGAATTGATTCGTGCCAACTCCGGTGAAGAAGCGCTGGAAATCCTGCTGAAAGAGCAAAATTTTGCAGTCATTCTTATGGATGTTCAAATGCCTGGCCTGGATGGTTTTGATGCGGTAAGTCTGCTTAAGGCCAAAGACAACTGCCAGGATATTCCGATTATTTTCCTCACCGCTTTTGATAAAGAGGGGGCCATGGAAATCGAGGCTTATGCCACTGGTGCTGTCGATTATGTCATGAAACCCATTCAACCACAGATACTGATTAGCAAAGTCGATGTGTTTGTCGATTTGTACAAAGGCCGTCAGTTACTGCAACAGAAAAACAATGCCCTTGAACAAGCCAACATCAAATTAACGCGTGAAATCTCATTGCGTGAACGCGCTGAAGCCCAACTCAGACTGGCCGACCAAGCCATCAACGACACCCATGAAAGTGTTATCATTGCCAATATTCATGGTTTGATTGAACGTGTAAACCCGGCTTTTTGTCAGCTCTCCGGCTATACCAACCATGAGTTAATTCAACGTAATGTAGTCACATTAAGCTGCGAAGATATATCTCAAGTTGAACATGCACTTGTATTTGCTTCCCTGCATGATCAAGGCAGTTGGATTGGCGAATTACGTTGCAAAAAGAAAGATGGAACAATCTATTCCACTTGGGCTCATATTTCCGGCATTTATAACAAGAAAAAAATCCTCATCCATTATTGCGCCATTTTATCGGAAGTGAACGATCCGCAACGCGCTGAACTTGTACTGCGCAAAGTCAAACTGCGCTTGGAACAAGCCCAGCATATTTCACATCTGGGGGCTTGGGAATGGAATCGCTCCGAGAGTGAAATCTATTGCTCCAACGAATTATTCCACATTCTAGACACCAGCCCCGATCAGATTTCACCTTCAATCAAAATCTGCCGACAATTCATCCATCCCGATGATGCCAGTAAATTTGATCGTATGATCGAAACCATTCAATCCGGTCAATCCAGTGATATCATATTGCGCCTGCTCTTACCCGACGACCGGGAACGCATTGTCCATGCCCAAACCGATGTGCGCTGCAATACTCAAGGTGACTTGTTGCAACTCATTGGCACCGTGCATGATATTACCGAGCATGCCAAACTCGAAGAGAGCTTCATGCAGGCTCAGAAAATGGAAGCGATCGGTGCATTGGTCGGTGGTATTGCACATGAATTCAATAATATCCTAGCTGGCATGAACGGTCATATGTATCTAGCCAAATGCAATGCTGGAAACAACAGCGATGTACTCGATCATATCAGCCAGTTGGAACTATTAAGTGCTCGTGCAGCGGAAACCATTCAACAGATGTTAACCTTTTCACGTAAAGGGCTGGTGTCGATGAAAAACATCACCTTGAATCAACTGATCCATGAAACACTAAAATTGCATAAAACATCCGTTCCCGAACATATTAGTCTCGACCACGCCATTTGTAATGAGACATTGAACATCAATGGCGATAATAACCTGATTCAACAACTGCTGCTCAATTTGATTCTCAATGCTCGTGATGCATTAACAGCGGCAAGGACTCCGTCAATCATGATTCGCCTGCAATCCAACCATGCCGATGCTGCATTCCTGTCAGCTCACCCTGATGCTGAAGCCGGTACTGCTTATGCACAAATCACAGTCAGTGATAATGGTTGCGGTATTGATGCCAACGCAATCGATAAAGTCTTCGAGCCATTTTTCACATCCAAAGGTGATCAGGGAACCGGATTGGGTCTCTCCATGGTTTATGGTGCAGTAAAGTCACATCATGGTTTTATCAAGCTGGACAGTCAGCCCGGCAAAGGCAGTGCTTTCCATGTTTTCTTGCCGCTACTGACAGAGCATCCCAAAGCCAAAGAAGCAATCGCGACAGATAGCATGATCAAAGGCCATGGTGAAGTTGTTTTGGTTGCCGATGATGAAGAAATTGTACGCGACATGACCCGCGATACCTTAGAAATGTTAGGCTATCATGTTATCACGGCCAAGGATGGACAACAGGCTCTGGATATCTTTTCAGAACGCAGGGCTGAAATTAGCCTGGTGATTCTTGATGTCATCATGCCAAAATTAGGTGGTGTTGATGCAGCCTCTGCCATGCGGGGTATTCAATCCGATGCAGCGATTCTATTTATTACCGGTTACAATGAAGATCGTTCTCTCGGCAACTGGATCGCTGCCGGTGAAACAATTATCATGAAACCCTTCACTATCCACGAGTTTAGCCAACGTGTAGCCCAAGCCCTTTAAAGCCGGATCATCTCAACTGCTACAAGGTATTTTCAAGCATGCTGAATATTACACTACCCTTTGAGTTACCTTAATATTATGCCGGTTGATGAAACTCAATCACGTTTTTATCCGGATCCCGGACAAAAATGGATGAACCATGTTTGTCACCAAAATTTACCGGACCCTCGCTACTATTGATTTGCAGTTGCTGCAATTGTGTTTCAATCGCAGCGAGATCATTCACCTTTAAAGCGACATGTGTGTAACCCGCATGTTTCTTCGGGATATCCATGAGGATATTCTCCGTCGGCGATTGCGCCGCATTGAGTATGAAATTCACCACCACACCGCACGGGTGACTTAAAATTGCTACCGGCTCCGAGCCTATGGGGCCTTCTATGAACACAAAACCCAATTTTTCGTAAAATGTTCGAGCCGTCGCAAGATCAAACACCCGGATGCCAATGTGATCAATGCCGATGATGTTCTTCATATCACTCTCCTCTTCAGCTTTGCTTGCCTTGGAATATTAGTTGCCTTGAAACAGGCATAGCTATCATCAAGTATTCGCAGCAATTAAACAACTATCGTCGAATTTCACAGTAATAATTCGTCGCGGGATCAGACAGACGGACATGAAAATTCACCATCATATGAACAGCCATTGAAAATAATTTTATACACCACTCTTGCATTGATTGCCTTTGCAGCAAACTCGGTATTGTGCCGAATGGCACTCGGTGATGGTGCGATTGATGCTGCCAGTTTTACAATTCTTCGACTGCTCTCCGCGATAATCATGTTGGGCATCATTCTGATTTTTTACCAGCCTAAAGGCGACAACAAAAGTTCAAATTATGGAAGCTGGTCATCGGCACTGATGTTATTTATCTATGCCACAAGTTTTTCATTTGCTTATGTCCTGTTGCCGACTGCAACCGGCGCTCTCATCTTATTCGGAGCAGTCCAAATCACCATTATTGTTATGCATATGGTGGCTGGAAATCGATTGCACATCTCGGAATGGTTGGGTTTGTTACTAGCTTTTGGTGGTTTTGTTTATTTGCTCTTGCCGGGACTAAGCACCCCTGCTTTGACGGGTTTTCTCTTGATGGCAGCAGCAGGCATCGCGTGGGGATTTTACACCATCAAGGGTAAACAGTCGGTCAATCCATTACGCGATACCGCATTCAATTTTGGCCGCACCTTTCCATTTATCATTGTTTTGGCAATTCTGTTCATGCAGCAAAACCATCTCACAACAACAGGTGTGATATTGGCAATCGTATCGGGCGCTATCGCATCGGGAATAGGCTACACGTTATGGTATATGGCGCTCGAAGGCTTATCGGCAATCGAAGCAGCAGTTGTCCAATTATTGGTTCCCCTACTTGCAGCAGGTGGCGGCATCTGGTTTGTATCCGAAACAATCAGCCTGCGTTTAGTCCTTGCCGGATTGATGGTGCTTGGCGGTATGATGGTTGTTATTTTAGGACATTCACGCAT
>CAZKHV010000019.1:0-12539 GCA_964552605.1 uncultured Zetaproteobacteria bacterium
ATAGCTTGAATGACAGAGTCAGTCAGGCCAGCGTACTGTTTTCATGGCTGCTTTTCTAGCTTTTTGGCAGTCATCTGGAGGGGGTATTATGCAGAGCATGCGTTTTAGTCGGTCTATTTTGATTCAGTTGGTGGGCGTGATTTTGGCTGTGATTGCCTTGGCCAGCTATTTTTCAGGCACACTGAACATGATTTATTTTTCCAATCAGCAAACATCGGCCGGTTTTGCGCTCAATGGTTTGATCGTGGTGCTGTTTTTGCTCGGCATGATACGGGTGGTGATGCTGTTATTTGCCTATGATAGGGAAGAGAAAGCCTTGCAGCGCTTTCAATATAATCTGGATTCGGGGCCTGATTTGTTGCTTGATGATGTTGATCCGGCTTCAATGATTGCCGTGCGGATAGGGGTGATGGAAAGCATGCGTTTGAAACATGCACCGATTCATCATTCGGCCATGGCGGCAACCGTGCTGGCGACAGAAAGTACGCGCACTGCGTTGATTCGGTTTATTCATAATATTCTGATTTTGTGCGGGGTTCTGGGCACGATTATTTCCTTGTCGATTGCCTTGTTCGGTGCATCCAATATGTTGGATAATGCAGTATCATCGGGAGGCATGGGTATGGTGATTCATGGCATGTCGACAGCCCTTTCCACCACCATGAGTGCGATTTTATGTTATCTGGTCTTGGCTTACTTTCTGGCTGCGATTCAGAACCTGCAAACACGTTTGTTGGCCAGGATTGAAGAGTGTACTTCCATGCATTTGTTGCCGATGTATCAGGTCAATGAAGAAAGTATTTCACAGCATGCGGTGGATCTGGTTCGGGAAGCGCATACTGTTATGCAGGCGATCAATGAACAATTAAGTCATCTGAATCTGGCTTCATTGACCGAAGAAATACAACACAGTCGTTTGCAATCGGAACGCATACATGAAGAGAACAAAACACAGATGCAAACACACCATGATGATAGCAAAGCTCAGTTGGCGGAGCTGGCTGCAACCATAAAAGATGGTTTCCGGTTGCCGGGAGCATAAGCCATGCAGCAAGGTGGATTTGTTGATCTTCGGCTGAATAACGCGGATTCCGATGAACAGAGCTTTTGGCCGACATTTACCGATATTATGACGGTGATTGTGCTGATATTTTTATTGGCGATGTTAACGTTATTGGTAAAAAACATGTATCTGGTGGATCAGCTGCGTGATTCGCTCGAATCGGAGCGTATGGCTACAGCGCAAGCACAATCGACCACCAACAGAAACACAGCACTGAATTTTCGTCTGAAGAGTTTGCAGGATGAAACGGCGATGTTGCGCATGCGTTTGATGGATCTGGGTGAAGAGCATAGCCGTACCTTGACGCAGTTAAGCAGTGCTGAACAAAGAAACAGCCAATTGGCATCCGATTTGTCGGCGATCACGCAGGCGCGTAATGTGACACTGGATGAAAAAGCGGAATTGGAGCGTAATCAGCTTGAACTGAAAAAGGCGCAATCTGCATTGAAAGAGAATCAGATCGAATTGCAACAGGATAAAACCGAACTGATGGCACAACTTGCAGCACAGCAGCAACAGTATCGTCTTAACCTGGAAGCGATGGGATTGTTGGAAACGGATAATAAAGCCCAGCTTGAGCGCCTCAAACGCTTGGCTTTAGAATATGCCAATCTTGAAACAAAGTATAAACGCCTGATTCGTCCGGCTCGTTCCCATTTGGGTAAAGCGGTGGTGTTTGTGCGCTATCATAAACAAGATGGCAAGCTGAGCATTGAAGTTAAAGCGCCTGGCGATAGGCAATATGTACCGGTTGACGGCATCACCCTGCATAAGCGTTTATCGGCACTGCAACAAAAACTAGGTAAAAAACTGTATGTGCGGATTGTGTTCCCCGACGACAGTGGTCTATCGTACACCGAAGCATGGAATTTGACCGAATCCTTGCTGCGCATGTATGACTATTATTATCAGCAATAGTGCGTGAATGCTTTGCTTGGGAGTGATTTTTTTTCTGCGTAAGTGAAAAAGAGAAGGCCTGCCAAGGGGGGAGGGGGAGAGGCAGGCCTTCGAGGGGGACGTTATTACACTGGCTTTATGACCTATAACGAACTAAACCCTTCGTTAATGTGGGTGTCTCGTCCCGACATCAGGTATCCCAAGCAGGGATTCACAACAGTCCGGATAGATAACTCCCGTTTGATACGTATAGACCCAGACGTATAAGCCATAAAGCCAGTGTAACAACGATACAATGTATGAGCATACATCATGCCACTATGCGTATTTAAAGCTCTGGATGCATGATTTTTGTAATATGGCGGCGAAATGTGGAAATAGATTCGCCATTTTCTTTCATCATTCGATCTGAAATACGTATGCGGTGCTCTTCCAGAATTGTTTCTTTCGAGAACATATTGCGTATCGCATCTTGTCCGATAAACAACCAGGTGTATTGGTGGAACGGTGTGCCGAAATTGGTGGTGGTCAGCACGATATGAATATTGTGTGACAGAATATCAATGCCGACACCATCAAAGCTGTAATACAGACGATAATCTGCTGTGCTTTCCTGTAGAATGGCTCCGAATTTCAGGCAATGCGACCCGTCAATATAAAGCTTGTCGAAAACATGTGTTTCAAGATGATTGCTGCCAATCGTAGTTTGGATCTTTTTTCCGATATGGGTTCGATTGATGTTACTTTCCATGTTGGTGTGTTCTCCCTGTTGTTGTATTATGAATAATGCATCAGAGCATGATTGATGCCAAATTTGGATGGCTGAGCAACCCCTATTCGTTCATAGTTCGAATCATGATACCATTGCTGGGATGGTACGATCTGGGGGTTCAATACATTGAATGATGTAGAAAATACCAAAAATGCAGCAAGCAGAGAGCAGTTGCGGGCACATCGGCAGGTGTTCTGGGACGCATGGCATAAAGCGCAGGCTGATCTGCCGCTCAATGCCTTGGAGGTGCGTATTGCCCGTGTGATTCAGATGCATCCGGAATATCATCATTTTTTTGATGATATGGATGACTTTCTTGAGCGTGACTTTCAAGTGGATGATGGCATGAACCCTTATTTGCATCTCTCATTGCATTTGGCGCTGGAAGAGCAGGCGGCGACCAAACATCCACCTGAAATGGCGCGGGCGTTGCATCATTTGATCACTGTCGATGCTCTGGATCGTCATGATGCATTGCACAAGATTCTCGAACTATTGGCCGAGAGTGTTTACCAATCACAACGCACCGGCACTGAGCCGGATGTGCTAGTCTATGCTGAACAACTCAAAGGATTGGTGAAATTATGATTCGAAGTATATTTGTTGCGCTGTTTTTCTTCTTGGGCCCGGCATTGTTATTATTCATGCTGCGCAATCTCATTCTGCTGCTGCTTTTGCGGGCTAAAAACAAACATGAAAAAGCCTCGGAGCCGGAAGTTATCGATATCACGCCGGTAAAAAAAGATCGCGCACCGAACTGGTTTTATGCCATCGTTATAGTGATTAGTTTGAGTAGTGCCGTGACGGTCTTCATGAACCTGGAAAAAGGTGAGATTGAAACACAACATTATGTGCCTGCCTTTATGGACGAATCGGGCAATATTGTAAGCGGTGGCTGGAAGGATAAAAAATAATTTTTTAGACGTTATATTTCAACCTTGAACTACTGCTGCGAAACCTATCTGTTGATAGTGATGTTCGAATAGAAAAGTAAAAGTGAGTCCGAATCCCATGCACGATAATGAATTAACTCTTCCTGTGTTAAATCCTGTTGAAACATCGAAGGCCCTGAACAACGGTGCTTTGCTGTTGACCGCATCACAAGCCTTGGCGGTGGATTGGAAACGGCGACAGGTAACAGGTAATCATGTTGAAGTGTGTGAAACGCCTGCGCTATTTGCGTGGACTGCTTGGCTGAATCAGCTCTTAGCGGAGCAGTCCAATATGCCGCTGGCGTTGAACCGGATACAGGAAGTCTGGCTTTGGGAGCAGGTGATTCGAACCGATTTATCACAGAAAACTGACCTGTCGGGACAATCGCAGGCATCGCTGCGGGGGTTGGCCAGGCATGCGCGTGATGCTTATGCCTTGATACAGGAATATTGCATCGATGTGGACGAATTGAAGCATGCCGGAATCGAGTCGGATGCTATGCTGCGCTGGATTAGTGCGGTGCATACACGTTTGGATGAGGGCGCGTTGCAAGGACGCATCTTGCTCGCAGATAGCGCTCAATACGTGTTGCAGGCCTTGAATATGCCGGACGCATTATCGCAGTTTGGTTCGATTGCGCGGTTTGAAATCATTGTTCTGGCTGGCTTTGATGTATGGACACCGATGCAACTGAAGGTGTTATCGGCATTGCAGCGATTGGGAGTCGATGTGGTGCAATGCAACGAGGATTGCAAACCTGCGGCAAGCAGGTTGTATGTCTGTGACGATGTGCAGGCTGAGTACAAACATATTGCGCTGCAGGTTCAGGTGTTGCTCGAAGCTAATCCGCATGCGCGTATTGCCATCGCGAGTAGTGATGCACTGAACGATGTTACGGCATTGAAACGGGTACTGAATGAGCAGTTGATGCCGGAATTGCGCGGTGATCCATCGAGTACGATGCAGGCGGTGGTTTGCAATGCTGATGCCTTAAGCGAGATGCCGATGATTCGACAATTGCTGCATGTGTTGTCGTTGGCAGGTGAATTTAGACTGTCTTTTGATGCTTTTTCGAGATTGTTGTTTTCGCCATGGTTAAAGGGTTTTGAGGCCGAACGATTCGGACGGGCTGCATTGGATGCAACATTCCGCCAGCAGAACCGCCATCGGATGACCTTCAAAAGCTTGATGAATACGAAAGATGTACTTGTTTTGCCGCAGCTGTTGGCGCTAATCAAGGTCTTGGCGGCTTGGGATAAAAAGAGGCGCTCAGCCAACGATTGGGTGGAGGCGGTGCATCAGTTGTTGAAGGCCACGGGCTTTGTACAGGCGAGTTCGGATCATACAACGCAGCGCAGCAATCATGATGTTCGGCAGATGAATGCTTTTCGGGATGTGTTGATTTCCTTGGTGGCTATCGATGCGATTGGCGAGACTGATGCTGAGTATAAAATATCGTGGATGCAGTTTTTATCGTTGTTGCGTAGCAGTTGTTCGGATGTGCGTTTAGTGCAGCAGGCCAAATATAATAATGTGCAGCTGATGCCGCTGGCGCAGATTAGCGGGCTTCAATTTGACCATGTGTTTGTGATTGCTATGGATGAAGAGTCCTTCCCGCCATCAGCGCGGCCATATCCGTTGTTACCCGTCAGTGTGCAGAGGAAATATGCGCTGCCGATGAGTCACGGTGCTGTCGTGTTTGAGGCTTCCGAATATGTGTGGTCTGCGTTGTTACAAACAGCTCCGCATGTGGACATTTCGTATGCCAAACAACGCGATGACAAGGAGTTGTTGGCTTCATCGTTTGTGACTGATTTGGAAGCACAGCCGGGAGCCGTGCCTGAAACAGCCAGGATGGCGCTGGAGATGGAAGCATTTGACGATGTTTCCGATGTACCGTTGGCGTTGGATAGGACAGCAGATCAAACAGGGAGTCCAACCGTGAAGGGCGGGGCCTCGATTATTAAAAATCAGTCGGCTTGTCCATTTCGAGCCTTTGCGACCCACCGTTTGGGTATTGTCGCACTGGATGAAACGTCACCGGGTATTGAGCCGAGCAGCAAAGGCTCGTTGCTTCATTTGGCGTTGGAATATATTTGGCGGCAGTTGCAAAACCAGTCTGCATTGGCAGCACTGACCGATGAGGCCTTACTACTATTGATTGATACGGCTATTGATCATGCATGGCATGAAGCCTTTGTTGTTGCGGATAGCAGGACTCGTGAGTATGAACAAAAGCGTATGCGCACGGTGTTGCAGGAATGGTTGGCTTTGGAATTGCAGCGACCCAATTTCAAGGTGCTGGCAATCGAACAGGAATATCGTTTGTGTTTGCCGGAAGCGTCCGATCAACACTTTGTCGTGAAAATCAAAGCCGATCGCATGGATGTCGATGCATCAGGCCGCAAACTCTTGATTGATTATAAAACGGGAGCCAGACAATCCACCGCTACATGGCTGGTGAGTGAGATGGATGATCGCATCGCAGAGCCGCAATTGCCGCAATATGCTTTGGCTGCCGGTTTAGGGGTGGATGATGCGGTGAGCTTTGCGCGGGTACGCAGTGGCGATATGTCGTTTGAAGGCCTGTGTGGTGATGATATGGGTATCAAAGGCATTGTACCCTGTGATGGTAAGCGCAGTGCGCCGGATGATTGGCAGGCGGTATTGGATGATTGGAAAACGTATATTAATGCACTGGCGACGGAGTTTGTTGAAGGACGCTGCGATGTATCACCGCGCGATACGAAGGCCTGTGACTATTGTGGTTTCGAGGCGATTTGCCGGATTGATGAAATGAATGTGGCGGCGAAGGCGGGGGATGATTCATGAGTGCTGAAATACGTTTGAAAGCACGTCATCCGGGGGCTTCCTTTCTGGTGCAGGCTCCGGCCGGCTCTGGTAAAACGGAATTATTAACCCAGCGAATCCTGGCATTGTTGGCCATTGTCGATGAGCCGGAAGAGATTCTGGCACTGACATTCACACGCAAGGCTGCGGCTGAAATGCGCAAGCGGGTATTGCAATCCTTGTCGGCACCGAAACCGAAGTCGGATGCATCGGAAAGCCATAAAATGGATACCTGGAAGCTGGCTCAACAGGCCATGCAGCGCTCCGATGAACGGGGCTGGTATATCAATCGTCATCCAGCTCGTTTGCGTATTATGACCCTGGACAGTCTCAGTCATTCTCTGGCGCGGGCAGTACCGTTACTGGCTGGTCTTGGTGAAATGCCATCGCCATCGGAGCATGTGCAGCAGACGTATCGTGAGGCCGCTGAAGCGGCTTTAAATGAAGCGATGCGTGACTTTTCGGCAGATGCAGAATGTGTATTGCTGCATCAGGATCATAATGCGGTGTCCGTGATTGGCTTGCTGGCCGATATGTTGGCCAGGCGTGAGCAGTGGTTGCAGGATATAGCGAACCATGCGCGTGATCTGGACGGTTTGCGCCAGAGTCTGGAAATGAATCTGGCTGTGATCATGCAGCAAAAACTAATGGATTGTGCCGCGCTGTTGCCGATTCAGCTGACGGATGAGTTGCCAGCCTTGATGCGCTTTGCCGGTGAACAGAAGGGTGATGCAGCACTTCAGGATATGCATGTCTGGCCTGAAAGCGAGCTGGATGAGCTTGAACAATGGCAGAGGGTGGCTGACTTTTTACTGACGGCCAATGCGGCGGTGTTTCGCAAGCCCGGTGGTGTGACGGTTCGTTTGGGCTTTCCTGCAGGCAAGGCCTTTGCCGAAACAAAAGATCAGTTCAAAGCACTGCTGGATATGTTGGCTGGGCAAACTGCATTGGCAGAATCGCTGCATGAGCTGCGTCAATTGCCAGCGAGTTCGCATATGGATGATCAGCAATGGCAGGTCTTAAAATCATTGTTTTTGTTGTTGGTGCTGGCCAATAAACATCTGCAATTGCAATTTGATAAGCAGGGTGAAGCCGATTTTACCGAGATTGCATTGCGTGCTATGGATGCTCTTGGTACCAATGATGAACAGCCGGGTGAATTGTTGATGAAGTTGGATTATCGTATCCACCATATTCTCATCGATGAATTTCAAGATACATCGCATTTGCAACTGCGTTTATTGAAATGCCTGACGGCAGGTTGGCAGGAGGGCGATGGCAGGCATCGCAGCCTGTTTATGGTCGGTGATCCGATGCAGTCGATTTATCGTTTTCGTAAAGCTGAAGTGGGTCTGTTTCTGAATGCAGCCAACAATGAAGCCGGCCTGCCGCCGATTGAGGCATTGCAGTTGCAGCGCAACTTTCGTTCCTCACCTGCGATTGTGGAGTGGGTGAACGCTGCTTTCCAAGCTATTTTTCCGGCTCAGGCGGATGTGATCTCTGGTGCGGTTTGCCATGCAGCGGCTGTAGCTGCGTTATCGCATGCGGGGTCTGTGCAATTACACCTTCAGCAGGGCAGTCATGCAGGCCTAGAAGCGGAATACATTGTACGTTTGGTGATGAAAGAATTAGCGCAAGGCCATGCATTGCAGGCCAGTAAACCGCACCGCATTGGTATTCTGGCTCGCTCACGCAAACATTTGCATGCTATTATGCCTGCCTTGCAGGCTGCCGGGATTGCTTTTCGGGCGATTAAAATTCTGCCGCTGAACTGCCGACCCGAAATACGTTTGTTGCGAGCGCTGTTGCGAGCATTATTGCATCTGGCGGATCGGGCATCGTGGGCGGCCTTGTTGCGTGCGCCGTGTTGTGGGCTGGAAAGTTATGATTTGCATGTGCTGTTGGCGGATCATAAACGGCTGGTTTGGCAGCAAATCGAAGATGATGATGTGTTTCAAACGTTGAGCTTGGATGCTCAGAGCCGTATTGCGTTTATGCGTCAGGCATTGGCACCGTGTTTGCAAAATAGTGGCAAAGTCTCGCTGCGCGAGTTATTGCATACAGCCTGGTTGCGTTTGTCCATGCCTGCTCTGATTGATGCAACAGCCAGCTTGAATATTGATGCGGCTCTGGCTTTGGTCGAATCGCTGGATGAGGGAGGGCGAATCGATTTTGCCTTGCTTGATAATGGTTTGGAAAAACTCTATGCCGAAGCGGATGTGTCCGAGGCTGCTGGACAGGTGGAGTTGTTGACCATGCACGGAGCCAAAGGCTTGCAATGGGATACGGTGATTTTGCCGGGACTGGGGCACAGGGGAGCGCCAGGCGATACGCCATTGTTGGCCTTCAGTGAGGTGCCTATTGCTGGTGATGCGGTTCCTTTGATGGCTGCGAAAGCATCGACACGGCAAAAAGATTCACTTTATGGCTTGGTTAATAATGTTGAAAAAAGCAAAGATAACAATGAATTGAAGCGTTTACTTTATGTGGCCTGTACGCGTCCGGAAACGACATTGCACATGCTTGGCCATGTGCATGAGGCTCATGGTGAAGCGGCATCGGGTTCATTGTTGCAACTCTTGCTGGCTGCTGATGCGCATGGCTTGGATGAACTGCGCTGTTTTGGTGCGCAAGTACATTTTATCGAAGCAGGAGTTGAAGAGAGTGCGGCTCCACGCCAGTCGGTGTTACACAGGATTCATTCGGTTGCTGATGCGGGAGAGCTTTTGTTTGATGAGCAGGCCGATGAAGATGAGCACGAGATTGCAGTGGAAACCGAATATGTTTGGGCTGGTGTTGAAGCTGCACCTGTCGGGAATACGCTGCACACAGCCCTGCAGCATGTGGCGACATGTGGCATTGAAAACTGGACGGATGAGGATAGTGCTGCGGAGTTGCAGTCGATGCAGCGTATGTTGATTGCTGAGGGCTTATCCGGCACCTTGTTGCAAACAGCTTCCAGACGTTGTGCGGATGGATTAAAGTCTGTGTTGGCTAGTCAACGTGGCCGATGGATTCTATCCGGGAATCACCAGCAAGCGCATTGTGAATGGGCATTGAGCCTGGAATCGGATCATCATGTTTCACATCATATCATTGATCGCAGTTTTATTGCTGAAGATGAAGGCGATGCTGATAATCAAGGCAAGGCTGACGATCAAGGTCTGACGCGTTGGATCATTGATTACAAAACTGCTTCGCATGAGGGCAGTGGTTTGGAAGCTTTTCTGCATGATGAAGAAAAACGCCATGCGCCACAGTTGCGCCGTTATGCGGCGATTTTAAAAAAACTGGAGCCGCATCGGGTGGTGAAAACAGCTCTTTATTTTCCCATGCTGGATGCATGGATTGAATGCAAGGATTAACCTTGTTCCGGTCTCATGGCGGTGTTTTTTTGGCCATGACAAAAACATGCGAAAAAGGCCTCAAATAGACTTGACTTTGCTTAATCCCTTTATTTTCAATGCCTTTGGAAGGTGTCCACAGAACCTGTGGATAACATTGTGGATGAAATCATCTACAGCCCTGCAATTGTTACATCTGTGTGACATGAGCACCTTGTGCATAAAATTTGTGCATATTTATTTTATCAATAAAAACAATGACTTAAGGTTGATTCGTTCAAGTGAATGAGGTTGCTTTGGAATAACGACATAGTTTTCACTTTAACATGCCGCAGTGGTGGATAAAATTGCCGTACTGCTGGCTTTTGTAATGCAAATAGCGATAGGGTGATCTTAAAATGACCAAAAATAGTGTGCTTTTGTTTGTGCTTGTTTTCATTGCTTTTTTGACTCTTGAAGTAGTTCCTGAGGTCATTTCTCAGAGTAGTGCGGCGACGATGGATAAACATGAAATCTATGCTGGTATGTGCGATGCATCTGGCGCTGTGGCGGTGGGTGCGTCGATGTTTGTTGTGGCGAGTGATGAAGATAATATATTGCGCTTGTACCGCAATGATGGCTCTGAACATAAGCTCGTTCAAAGCTTTGATCTTCGCCCGTTTTTAAATCTCGATGCCAAACATCCGGAAGCCGATATCGAAGCGGCCACGCGTGTGGGTGAGCGGATTTATTGGATGACTTCGCATGGGACGAATAAAAAAGGCAAGCTGCGCCGTAGTCGGCACAAGTTCTTTGCCACAGAGATTCGGCATCGTGATGATACGGTGGTGTTTGAATTTATCGGCCATCCGTATGAAAGGCTGATTGAGGATTTGAGTCGTTCTCCCAAGTGGCAGATTTTTGCGTTGGCAGAGGCTGCGCGTAGGCCACCCAAATCAAGCGGTGGTTTAAATATTGAGGCGCTTGCAGCAGCGCCGGACGGTTCGCTGTGGATTGCGTTTCGTAATCCGATTCCTGATGCTAAGGCCTTGCTTGTGCGCTTGAAGAATCCGCAAGCGGTTGTGGCTGGTGAAGCGGCGCATTTCGGTGATCCGGTGCTGTTATCCTTACACGGCCTTGGCATTCGTGGCATGGAGTATTCGTATGTGCTGGGACAGTATATTATTATTGCCGGTTCATTTGATCATCACAATGCATTCAAATTGTACCAATGGTCCGGTTCGCAGGATCAGCAGCCGTCATTGATTCAGGGTCTTGATGTTGGTGATTTGAATCCGGAGTCGGTTATCGTGTATGCGGATGGAACGCTTGAGCTGTTAAGCGATGACGGCATGCATAAGGTGGATGGTGTCGCCTGTAAGAAGGTGAGAGTTGGCAAGAGAAGCTTTCGTAGTCTGCGTTTTGCTCTGCCAGCAGTATCGCTGTCGCGTTAATAAGTCTCGTAAATTGCCATGCCTGCGGCATAGCCGGATGACCATGCCCATTGAAAATTGAAACCGCCGAGATGGCCGCTTACATCCACGACCTCACCAATAAAATACAGGCCGGGCACTTTTTTACTCTGCATGGTTTTCGATGATAAGGCGTTGGTATCCACGCCTCCAAGTGTGACTTCGGCAGTGCGGTAACCTTCGGTGCCATTGGGTTTAAGCTGCCAGTCTTGCAACAGGAGGGTGACAAGATTCAACTGTTTGTCACTGATCTGGCACATTTTGCTTTCACCGATCTCACCTGCCATCAAGAGTTGCACCAACCGTTTGGGTAACAATTCGGATAAGACAGTGCCGAGCTGTGCTTGCGGGCGTTGTTTTTTTAAACTCAGCAGGGCGTTTTTTTCCAAATCCGGTAAGAGGTTGATTGCGATGGCATCACCCGGTTGCCAGTAGGATGAGATTTGCAACATCGCAGGCCCGGATAGGCCACGGTGGGTGAACAGCATGGCTTCGCTAAATGCCTGACCCCGGCAGGAAACACGAACATCGAGTGAGATACCTGCCAGTGCTTGTAAGGATTCCTTTTCGGAGCCGGTAAAGGTGAACGGAACCAGCCCTGCAACGGGTTGGATAATGTTCAGGCCAAACTGTTCGGCAATGGTGATGCCAAAGGGTGTGGCACCCATTTTGGGGATGGATAAGCCACCCGTAGCGATGACTAGATTGCGGGCAGAAAAGGAGCCTTGATTGCTCTCGATAGTGAACCGTTGTTCGCCAGCTTGATGGTCTTGCTCAATGTGTGTGATGTTGGCATTGAGTTTGATGTCCACGCCATGTGCATGGCAGGGTTTAAGTAGCATATCCAGAATATCACCAGCGGAATCATCGCAGAACAATTGGCCGTGTTTGCGTTCGTGATATGCGATACCTGCTGCTTCGACCATGCTTATAAAATCATGGGCTGAGAAACGAGCCAGAGCTGATTTGCAGAAATGGGGGTTGGTTGAAATAAAATTGTTCGGGCCAGTCAATCGGTTGGTGAAATTGCATCGTCCACCACCGGAGATAAGGATTTTTTTACCGGACTTTTCGGCCTTCTCAAGAATCAATACTGATTTACCCAATGGTGCCGAAGTGGCAGCACACATGAGCCCTGCTGCACCCGCGCCAATGATGATAATGTCGTATGTGTCTGGGTTCATTGTTATATCCATTATTTACTGTTTGTTGATCAGCATATCTTTTGA
>CAZKHV010000020.1:0-12390 GCA_964552605.1 uncultured Zetaproteobacteria bacterium
TACATCTCCGGCATTACCCATTTCAAGCCTGTCCATGCGGCTTCTTATTTTTGCGACAGCGATTTTATTGCGCAATCTGGCAAGCCATTGATCAAAAATATCAGTGGTGTATATAACCTTCATGTCTGCATTGTGTACTATGGTACACAATCTGTCAAATGCAACAGATGCGCGAAAGCGAGCCTGCTAGAGGTCATAATGATCTTGCATCGCAAGCCAGCTTTCCGGGCTTCTGCCAACAGCGCTGGAAAGACGCAAAACTATTTCGGAATTGATATTGCTTTTTCCGGTGACCAGCCGGTTAAATGTGGATGGCGATACTTGCAGTGATTTTGCCGCCATTCGATAGCTGACCTGTTATGCTTGAACGAACGAATCATAACGGCACACGTGTTGGAGACAGATACTTCAATATATCAGGGAGATCATATTTTGATCAGAATTTAAGCGCCGCAACCACCACTGCCGCACATCGGAGTTGGTGAGCAAGGCGCATTGCCGCAGGCGGTATCCGGTGCCCCACTACCGACGGCATGGGCAGAAATTAATTTTTGCAATTGATCGCCCGAACAGGCTGTGCAAAACACGGCTTCATCCCTTTTCATCACCAAGGTTTCGAAACGATGATGACAGGTTTTGCATTGAAACTCATATATTGGCATGCCGATCTCCCTGCCCTGCATGGGCTATTCATGGATGCCGGAGTTTAACCAAAAGGGTTCATCAATGCTTCCACGGGGTGAGCTGTCGAGTGTCGTATCAAGGAACTTATCAATCCGATGAAAAACATATAAGCTGGCAAGATGAAGATTGCCAATATATTTTCACCCCTACCCGAAAACCTGGAGCATGAGTTATTTGATACTCTGGTTCAAAAAGGTGATTTCAAAATTGAACGCATTGTCTCCAAAGGACATAGCTCACCAGATTCCGGTTGGTATGAACAGCAGCAGGATGAATGGGTTATTGTGTTGCAGGGATCGGCTCTGTTGTCTTTTCCCGATGCGGAACCGGTGCATTTAAATGTTGGAGATCATGTCTGCATCCCAGCTTTTTGCAGGCATCAAGTATCATGGACCGATCCGGACATCAAAACGATTTGGATTGCCGTATTTTATGGAGCAATAGGCAATACAACAGCATGATTCGTAGAATTCGGCAAATTCGGTTTAAGAAGCCCATAAGAACGTGCATGATTCGCAGTTGGTGAGTGATAAAACTGTGAGGTTAACCATGAACGATAACGATGCCATTCAACATCTTCAGAAGTCGGATCAATACAGGGTGATTGAACGCCTGAATGCGCCCGAGCGCTATTGGCAGGGTGAACCTAAAACGCCTCGCATCGGGATTGTCATTGATACCGAAGCCACCGGACTCGATACGGTTAAAGATAAGATCATCGAGCTTGGCTTTGTTGTGTTTGAATACGATGCGGGTTCCGGACTCATATTCAAAATCCTGCACACCTATGATTCCTTTGAAGATCCGGGTGAACCGCTCAGCGATATCGTTAAACAAATCACCGGCATCGATGATGCCATGCTTGCAGGGCAGAAACTCGATGAAGATGGCGCCAACACATGGTTGCAAAAGGCCGATTTAATCATTGCTCACAATGCAGCCTTTGACCGCAAAATGCTTGAGCGGCGCTTGCCCATCGTCAAACAGGCCAACTGGGCTTGCACATTCAATGATATCGCCTGGCAGGATGAAGATATTTCCAGCCTTAAACTCGATTACATCGCCTACAAATTAGGTTTCTTTTTTGATGGCCATAGAGCTGTGAATGATGCTCAGGCTACGCTGCACCTGTTAAGCAAAGCATTGCCCAATTCAGGTACGCTGGCCATGAGTGCCCTGCTCGCCGGTGCGCGCGAAACCAGTCAGCGCCTGTTTGCCACGGCTGCTCCGTTTGATAAAAAAGATGATTTAAAAGCACGCGGTTATCGTTGGTTGGCTGATGTCACCTACCACCAACATGGCAAAAAGAAAAAAGGCGTATGGAGCATTAGCGTGAGTAAAGCCGACAGCGAAGCTGAACAGCAATGGCTTACCGAGAGTATTTATAATGGCAAAGCAGCACAGTTCTCCTTTGTAGATCTCAGCGCCAAAGACCGTTATTCCGTTCGGGAATTCATGGCTGAATAATGTTACAGATTACACAGTCGATCAGCATTGCCGATGACGAAATTGATATGCAGGCCATCCGTGCTCAGGGAGCCGGTGGTCAGAATGTGAATAAAGTATCGAGCGCGATTCATTTACGCTTTAATATTCATGCCTCATCCCTACCCGAAAGCTGCAAGCAGCGCCTATTAAGCATCCGCGACCGCCGCATCAATTCGCAGGGTGTGATCATCATCAAAGCGCAGCAACACCGCAGCCAGGAACAAAACAAGATCGATGCCTTAAACCGTTTAAAGGAACTGATCAAAGCTGCGATTGTGGTTCCAAAAAAACGGCGACCAACACGCAAGTCCCGCGCTTCAATCAAGCGGCGGCTGGATCATAAAAACAAACGCAGCCAAACCAAATCACTACGCAAAAAAGTATTGGAATAACGGTTCAGAGATGAATTCACCAGATAAATGCAAGGCTAGTTATTTTCAACGGTCTTGAGCAATAAACACAACGCTGCCACAACACTCTGGTGCTGAATGTCATGACGGGCAGCGCTGAAATTAAAACACTGGCTCTGTGTAGCATGGCCTTCCAGAGCGACGGCAATCCAGACTGTGCCCACAGGTTTCTCTGCTGTGCCACCACCCGGACCTGCGATGCCACTCACTGCGACACATACATGGCCAGCATCTGCTCCGCCTTCAGCCATGGCTACTACCACCTCCTGACTGACGGCTCCACACCTATCGATCAGTGTTTTATTGACTGCCACTTCCTGCTCTTTGGCGGCATTGCTGTAGGTAACCCAGGCTCGATCAAGCACAGCAGATGCGCCGGGCACACGGCATAAACGTGCCGCAATGGCACCGCCTGTGCATGATTCAACCGTACGAACCAATAGCTTATGCTGCTTTAAGCTGGCAATGACTTGTTCTTCAAGCAACAAACCGGCGCCATTGAGATAGCATGCCGGCTTCAACAAGCCTGCACTTAATCCGCTTTCAAGCGCTATCGGCATGGCAAGATCAGCGCACACGTACAAAGGCTTTAATGGCCTTGCATTGTTTAAAAAGGACAACCAAGTTTGACGTTGATAGGCGATATCACCGATAGAAAGAAACAGCTTTTTTCGATTGCCCTGAACATAAACATTCGCATCACGGACAGGATTCTCCAGCTTCAATACGCGGGTTTCAAAAGGCTTAAAATCATCCAACCTGCTGGCGCTTTTCTCCAATTCATCCGCAGATGCAAAAAACAGCTGCCAATCGGCAGTGGAATCCTGCCAGCTGTTCGAATCCAGCAAGTGGACATGGCTGGCCGTTGCTCCGGCAGAGAGTACCCATGCCTTGAGCCAGCCGATGCTAATGCCTGCACTCATCAAGTCTTGCAGGCCTGCTTCGCTAACAATCCAGTCTGCAGACTTCATCTTATCAATCATGAACGTCAGGCAATCAATGCCAGACATTGTATGCCCGCAATCACAATGCCTGCACCCATCAATCCCGCGACAATATCATCGGCCATAATCGACCACCATGCAGGCCCCAGTTTTTCAGCCAGCGAAACCGGCCAGGGTTTAAAGATATCAAACAGACGAAATGCAACAAATGCGATCAAAAAAGTCAGAGCCAGACTATCAAAAAACGGCACCAACAATGCCAGACACAACCATTGGCCAGCCCATTCATCAATGACAATCCAGCCCGGGTCATTCGTCGGCAAGCGTGGCAATACAATCGCACAGTTCCAGCAACCGAGAATGGACACAAGTAAGCTTGCAATCAATAAACCCATGACCCCGAACGCTTGTAGAATCAACCATGCCGGCAGCAATGCCGCCAGCGAACCCCAGGTGCCGGGCGCTTTGGGTAAAAAACCACTGCCCAGGCCTGCTGCGATCCAATGACTGAATAAACGCGGGTTGTACGATGGTGAGTTACCCGAAATGGTCAAAACCGCGTTTCTCCATGTCTATATTTTTTCCATTCAGGCACAATTGAACGCCGCTGTGCTCTGCATTCACAGCTTGGCATTGCCCAATTTGAACAGCTCTCAGTTCGTCAGGTAACGTATTGGGAAAATCAAAACCCGCCGGTGCAGTAAACAACAGCGCATAATCTTCACCACCGTGCGCAATCGATTGCAACGCTGCTTGCTCGCCCACTTGTGCAGATAAATACGACCATTCCGGCACGCTACTCACTTCAATTTCCATGTTTATTCCTGAAGCTGAACACACGTGTCCGGCATCCTGCAATAACCCGTCACTGACATCGATACAGCACGATACTCCAGCCCGGCGCAATTGCATGCCGGCATCCAACAAGGGCGAGATCGATTCAAAGTGTGCAATAAAATCACCATCTCGCACGCCATCAAACCATTGCTGCAAGCCCAAGGCATGAAAACCAACACGGCCACACAGCCAAACCGCATCATCAACCGATGCAGCATCGCGTCGCATGGCAGTATCCACAGGCAATTGCCCGGCGACGGTCACCGACAATGCATTGATTGGGCTACGACATGTATCACCACCGGCCAGCTCAACATCATAGCGCCGCAATGCAGCCGTTGCCCCCTGCCCTAACTCTTCTACCGCACCAGCATCGACAGCCATCACATTTAACCATGCACACACGGGCTCCGCCCCCATCGCGGCCAAATCGGATAATGCCGAGCCAACCGCACGGTCTGCAGCCCGATCAAGCGGGAAATCCACCGGCCAATGCACGCCCGACACAGAGCTATCGGTACTCACCACCAGCTCCATGCCCGCCTCAGGCTGGTGAATCGATGCATCATCGCCGATTCCAAGCCGGGTAAAGGCTTTGGCACTGCCACCGGCATTTTTGAACAATCGATCAATAAGCTTAAATTCGCCACAAACCTTTGCAGCATTACTCATGAAGCAGCCTTGGTAATAGCGGCATAAAAGAAGCCATCATGATCAATCGCCGGAAACAAACGCTGCATTTCATGCACCGCATGTGTTTGCTGCAGTGTTGCCAAGACCTGTTCATTTTCCTGCTGATGAATGGAACACACACCATAAACCATAGCAGAAGCTGCTTGTAATACGCGCAGCGATTCGTTCAACATCTGCACTTGAAGAGTCGATAGTTTTTCAACCGCATCGATAGTCTGTAAAAATTTTGCATCGGGATGACGGCGTAAAATGCCCGATGCTGAACACGGTGCATCGAGAAAGATGGCACCCACACTGTTCGTTTCAAAGGGCAGCTGCATCGCATCGGCTTGCATCACTTCCACATTACGACACTGCAAACGCGATAGGTTTTCTTGCAATCGAGGTAACCGTTTGGCATTTAATTCCACGGCAATAATTCGAGCCTTGCTGAAACGATGCGCAAGCAAAGCTGTCTTGCCACCTGGAGCAGCACACAGATCGAGAATCAGACCAGCGTATGCATCCGGTAATTCCAGCGCCATAACGGCTGCCTGGGCTGCCTGATCCATAACTGTAAACACACCCTCTGCAAAACCCGGTAATGCAGTCACATCGGTTCCTGTTGGCAGCAAAACAGCATAGGGAGACAAGCCCCCTGCTTCAGCTTCAATGCCCATGGCTTGAACCTGAGCCATCCAATCATGCCGATCACAAAACACAGCCAGACACAGCAATGGCGGCTGTTTCAATGCCGCGCAAAAATCCTGCACCACATCGGTACCAAATGCATCGCGCCATTGCGCATACATCCACCGAGGCAGCTCTGCACGCTGATTCGGCTTGAGTTTTTTGGGTGCTTCATGTTCCGACACCCGGCGCAATACCGCATTCACAAATCCGGCCGCTTTAGGGTTGAGTTGTTGCATCGCAGCCACCGTTTCGGAAACCGCTGCATGCACAGGCACACGCATATAACGCAATTGGTAGGTTCCCACAGCCAGCGCTGCATAAGCAATCGGATCGGGTTTACTTTTACAGAAACGGGAAAAATCAGCTTCGAGCGAATAACAGCGTCGCAACACACCATACACACATTCGTGCAATAGTTTGCGTTCGCGCACTTCAAAATACGGACCGGCGCGCTGCATCGCTACATCGGCTTTAGCCGAATCCTCAAAAACATGAGAAACACATTCTATCGCTGCTTTACGTACTTGCATGGTTGGAGAGTTCCAGTTCGCTTCGTTTCACGAATCCTTAATCCAGCACAATTCGAAAACCGCTATTGTTATCGGCGCTATCGCTAGCGTTATAAACGCGTGCTTTGTTGGAAAGCATCGATTGATCATCATACCAGGAACCGCCACGCAACACCCGTTGGCCACACTGGCCTTGCAGCCAGGCTGAACCATCTGTGGGCGCAGCATGCATATCCTCATTCCAGCAATCCTGTACCCATTCCCAAACATTGCCGCGCATATCATAGAGCCCCAATGCATTGGCTTTCTTTTGCCCAACCGGATGGGTGCTATTATCGCTGTTGGCCAAATACCATGCGCTATCATCAATTGCATCGCCACTATTAGCACCGGATCTGGCGGCATATTCCCATTCCGCTTCACTCGGTAGGCGAAATGACTTTCCACTGGCCGTGTTCAATTTACGCAGAAACGCACGCGCTTCCAGCCAGCGTACATTCTCAACCGGATAATCACCGCCTTTATTAAAGCTAGCCGGGTTCACAGCCATGAACTGTTCATATTGAGCCTGTGTGATTTCAAATTTAGCCATCCAGAAACCTTTATTTAAGCAGGTCTTATGCTCATCCTGCAACGCAACAACAGGCAGTTCAGCATCCAATACATCAAATGTCACCAATTGTTTGCTCGTAGTCTTTTTTTCTTTTTTTACTACAGATGGCGTTGTTGTTTGAATAGTTGCAGGCAAAAAACATCCTTTCGGTACCCAGACAAACTGTATGCCAGAAACAGCATCAGTCATCGTATCGCCCGCCAAAGAAGCTGCAACAGCGTTATTCGCTGACATGAGAAAAAACGGACTAAATAAAAACGCCACCATCATACTGAAGATTATATTCATGCCTTTCCCCTAAACTGTTTTATATACAAAGACAGGCAGATTATGGATACAGACAAACAAGAGCAAGTATCAATGCTCGCATTGCAGGTTCATCGAACCAGCTTTGAGCTCTTCAGCGCTTCCCTAATATACATCAAAAAGAATTATGTATGTTTTCTAATGCTCCATACAAAGACGGGAAACCCACAAACAAATAGTGCCAGAACCACACTTGATGAGGGTGGAAGATCAAGATATTCAGCCGCTAAAACTCCCAACACAGCACCAGATATGCTGACAATCAGTGCCAGCCATACAGGGCCGTTTCGATCACCTCGCCAAGCAGCCAATGCTGGCAGTAACAACATACCGAATACCAACACAATACCAACAGCATGAATGGCTGGAACAACGGCAAGTGCCAGTGCCAGATAAAACATCACCCGTTGGCTGTAACTATCATCACCTGCAAACCTTAACACCACCATTGCCAGAAGCCCCAAACCAGACAACACCACCAGATCAAACCAGCTTGCACCAAGCAGGGAGCCGAACATCAAATCAGTCATGTGCCCTTCGGCGTGTGGTAACTGGGTTAAAATGACCATGCCAGCCGCCGCAGCCACCGCATACATCGCCCCCATTACCGCTTCTTTCGGTAGTTTGGATGCGTAAGGAAGTGCGGCAAAGGCGAATACAGCCAATACTGTGATACCTCCAGCCCATAGTGGACCAGAAGTGTCGCTGGCTAAACCAATGGCATAACCCGTTGCAGCAAATTGTGCCAGCGCCAGATCGACAAAAACAATGCGTCGCTCCAACACGCGCCTCCCCAGAAAAGGCATCACAAGCGCCAGAATAAGACAAGCAACCAGACTGGTGAGTAAAAACATTTATTGTCCACCTTTCGCAAGCCAGTCAAACATGCTTATATAAGCCGCAAAGCCTTCACCATGAACGGCATCTGGCATGAGTCGGCATGGTGTATGTGCCAGTTCACATAATTTTCTGGTAATGGAGCCATTATGGTAAGGCTCTAGCCATACCCCTTGTATATGATTCTGCTGGATGCTCGTCACCAGCGCGTCCAAATGGGATGTGGAAGGTTCAATGCCGGGTTTAGGCTCTACAAAATCTGTTACATGCAGCGCAAAACGCTGCGTTAGATAGAGATAAGAATCGTGATAAGCCACCAACGGGCTCATGGCTTGCAACGATGTTTTCCAGGCTGGCATGCGTGCATTGATTTGCTTGGCAAAGCTTGCGGCATGTTGTCGATAATCATCTGCATGCATGGGATCAAGTTGGGATAAGCGCTCGGCAATGACCTGTGCCAGCCGTACACCATTGAGTGGATCCATCCACCAGTGCGGATTGCCTTCTGGATGAATATCGCCCAACTCACGGGTGATTTTCCCTTGTGGCTTACCCAATACGTTTGTGAGTACATAGCGACCATCCAAATAACCTTTGCCACCAGGCCGAATGGCATCGTTGCGTGAAGCCTCAATGAGTGGTGGCAACCAACCAATTTCCAAGCCAAGCCCTGCAGCAACCAACAGATCAGCGCGAGCAAGATGACGTGCCAGTGTTGGTTTTGGGGGTACAAAATGCGGATCTTGCCCGACATGTGCCAATACTTTCACTTCGGCAAATTCACCCGCAACCCCTTGGGCGATTTGTCCCAAAGCAGGCAAGCTGGCGACGATGCGTAATTCTCCAGCACTGGCTACTGTTTGTCCGAGCATAAGTAATCCAAGCATAAGTGCTGCAAGTGATAATAAATATTGTATTTTCTTCATCATATATCTCCTTAATAGCTGTGTGGACGGTGTGGACCAATGGCCACGACCCATCGAAAGAATGCTTCATTGGCGCTTTGCCCTGTTCCAATGCCCAGATTAGCTGCCGTTTGCGAAAGTGCATTGCGGGTATGTTTATATTGCAGGGTAATGCTCTGGAATTCACTGAGCTTCCAAGCTATCCCCGCACTGTAGGCCGACTCATTGCTAATACCGCCATTGCTATGGCTGAAATCGTAACGTGAAAAAGCCAACCAGTTACGATTAAGGTCATATTCACCAAGCAGATAAGCACCATCAATAATGCTACGGGCAGCTACCCCATGATTGATCCGATTACGGTTCCATTCGCCCTGTAGCGACCAGCCACTGTGATCAAACTGACTGTCCTTTAATACAAAATGTCCACCGAGAATATCGCTACGACTACCGCCTGATATGCCATTGCGCCCGTTTATATAAGTGCTTCCAAGTTCCAGTGTCGTGGTGTCATTAAGATCCCACATGCCTGTCCAACGTGCCATACCGCCAAAGCGATTATTAGCTGCTGGATCAAATGCCACAGCATTGGCGTTCTGGAAAAAGCCAAACAAGAACGAATGCGCAGAATCACCAAGATATAACGGATGATCCACAAACACCCCTTCACCGATAAACTTTTCAGCTCCGAACAAATTGACCAGCCCATTGGGCGTATCAGCATAGACTAAAGCATGTGGATGCACCGCGTTGGCGCGGCCAAGCGGAATAAACTTACGCCCTACTCGTAAGCGAAAGCCATCCGGCAGGCTGGCTGTCAAATAACCTTCTTCGACTGCCATGCCGCCATTGGCGGCTGTGACCGTTACATCCAGACGGGTATGCGCATCAACTGCCGCCCCAAAAACAAATTCGCCCTCAGATAAGGGAAGAAAGCTGTTTTTATGTACGCCATTGCCACCCTGCATGGATGAGCCAGCAAATGTCCCAATCACAGAAATGGATGGATTACCCGTATTTTCTGCCGTAGTTGCAACTGCCTGTGGCACCGAAGTTGGTGTTGAGATGATAGTCGCTATTGATGCGGGCTGCTGTTGCGTAGCGTTGTTAATTGTTGTGCTGTTATCAACGGCTATTTGTTGTTTACTCTCTAACACTTCAACGCGCTGCATAAGCAATTTTATTTGCGCTTTTAAGGTGTTTATTTCATCGTTTTCTGCTGCATATACAGGCATTGCCAACAGCAGGCATGGCAATAGCCACGTCAATTTCCGTGCCTTCATGATTCCTCCAGAAGAATCGCATAGCCAGATTGGCTATGCGTATGTTCGCTTATTGATGTATCAGGGTATTAAATCAGGCGAATGGAGGGGCGCGAATAGAAACCAGGCGTACGCATGCATATGCTGCATGGTCTGCTTGCCAAAGAACCTTGGGAACAGCGTGCCACGGAGCAATAACTTGAATCGCAGCATGCAGGGTAAAACCGTGGGCTACAGACTCTTCCAAAGAGCATGTGACACACTGAGCCAACTGATGCAAACCATCTTCATGCTGATGCAGGTCGATAGCGGACCACATTGCCCCAAGCATAGCAAAAGTAACCATGGCAAAGCGCAGGCTAGAAGATATTTTTTGCAAAGCCGATTTCATCAATCGGATGATGGGTAGCCTTTGATGTATGTCAAGAATATCAACAAAGCATCAATGCTCGGCGGAAAGCTCCAGCACCTGTTCATACAACACATAATCATTCTGCTCGGCCTGTTGACTGGCCTGACGTATATGCGTTGTGGCCGGCGAAGGATCGGAATCACTGAGCAGGCTGCGGTAAACACCTTTATAAAAATAATCAGGAATCACGCGTACACGATAAGCCACACTGACTGTCGCAGGCGGTAATGCTTTGGCTATGAACTGGCGCGATTCGCCGGGCATCAAACGTGTATCCCGCTTTTCCTGCCAGCCATTATTATATTCCACTTCCCGCACTATTTCCCACCGCCAGTCTTTCAATACCTTACCGCTTGCATCACGAGCCTCTGCTTCAACAATAACCATGGGCGTGACATAGGTTGGAAACGCATGACCAATCCAGCTTGAAGTGATGCTGAGCAAGGCATTGTTCTGAGACTGTGACAGGTTAAAACTTAGCCCCTTCCTGACCATGTCGGGATCGTGAATACCACGAAACTCATGTTTTCGATCCGGCATATGACACTGTTGGCAAGTCACCCCCTGTTTCGCAAAAGAACTGTCTTTCCACTCATTTAAAGTGTTCTCTAAAGGTTTTCCATTAATCGCCATCGATGATGGAAACTGATGGCACGATGCACAGAACCGGGATTGTTCAAACGCCTTCGTTGCGGTAAATCCGCCATGCGCTGCTGTATGCTGTTTACCTAACGAGCCTGTCTGTTTTGGAGGTGGACCGAAACGCTGCCAGCCACGCACATGACAAACCGCACAACTTACACCGCTATGGCGCAAGGGTAAGGTTTCTTTCGCATCCAGGTTTGCCTGTGCATCAAAACCCTCGTTGTGCTTGAGACGTAACAATATGGATTCATCCATACTATTGGGGTCAGAATACAATTGCTCTTTCAACGGCGCATGGCAAATCAGGCAATCATTGGCATTGTTGTGTCCCATGTCCTGAAACTGACCCACCAAGCCGGACGAATAAGCATGGGCATGTTTACTCGACTTCCATGCATCAAATTGTACGGCATGACATTGGGCGCAGGCTTCTGGACGCAGATCGCTTTCCAGCGCGGACCAATCGTGTGGAGGCACTGCTGTTGTGGCGGACGGCTCTTGCCAATATCCATCGGGCAAACCGGGATCCACTGCTGCTGCCGTCAACAACAAGCCACTCACGAGTACTGCAAAAGCCAAAGCAAGCTGTTTCTTCACATAAACCCCATCATTCCAGTCAACTACATCATACTGTTTTTTGATTCATAATCAAAAAGGCGACCCACCAATATAGATCGCCTTTCTCATTCATTTAAGAAACTATTATTTACGATGTTCTTTTATATATTGCATCCGATAAGCACGATAATAAGCCGCCATCGCAGTCAGCTCTTTTGAATTTTTCTCAAACTGTTTGCCTTTCATCGGATTGAGCATGCAATAATTGATCATTTGATCCAACGTCACAACATCGCCCACCATCTTCACATAATGCGGGAAATTCTGATTGCGATCCAAGTGCAATAAATCGTGATCAGCATGGCACGATAAACAGGCTACTTCGGATGTGCCCAGATTCTCATCGTTCCACATTTTTTTACCCATGGCTACAGCTTGCTGAAAGTTATCAAAAGCATGTTTACGAATCGGAGTATTCTGACTGGCTGAACATGGGTTCATGGAGCAAGGATTGGCTTTCATACTGCATGGATTCGCTGCTTTTTTCATGGAGCAGGGATTGCATGGATTCATCTTCTTTTTCATCGAACAGGGGTTGCACGGGTTCATCTGTTT
>CAZKHV010000021.1:0-12095 GCA_964552605.1 uncultured Zetaproteobacteria bacterium
CCACCAGATTTCAGCATCTTCATCATACACCCGCCGAATCTGATAATCCTGAAATGATGAATTTTGAATTTTGAATATTAAAAAAACCCATATTTATCCGCTCCAGCTTCCATTCGCTTCATTCCCCATTCTTCCTCGCATTTTTGATGATTGCCGTGAGTATCGCAATCAGTTGATTTGCCTCATCTAGCAATCCGGTCAGCTTCGATTCTGGAACAAGGTCGGTTGCCGACAACAGCCGTAACCAGTAATGCGTTTCGCGGGCTTCCTTGCATGCGATAGAAAGCTTGCTCACAAAGTCAGCCCTGCTCTGCCCGGCCTGTCCTTCTTCAACGTTTGCACCAACCGATGTGCCCGATCGCAAAAGCTGATTAGCCAATGTCCGACTAACCCCCGGCATCTGATCCAAGACCTTACATAACTCCACCACGCGCCGTGCAAATTCAAATGTCCGCTCCGGTAAATCATGCTTCATTTGTCACTCCATTGAATTGTGAATTTCGAATTTAGAATGTTGAAAGTTTCTCAATTCTCAATTCCTAATTCTCACTTCTACATTCCCCATTCCCAATTCTTTTACCGTTTGCCAACGGCCACCACCAACACCAGCACTTCCTGCTGATGGACTTCATAAACCAAGCGAAACCCGGCACTACGCAGTTTTATTTTATAACGATGTTGAGCGCCGAACAAACGCGCCGAAGCTACTTCCGGTTCTTGCAAACGCTCAGCCAGTTTTTTCTTAAACTGCTTTTGAATACTGGCATCCAAAGCTTTCCATTCTTTGAATGCATCGCGTACAAATTCGAGTTTATAAGTCATCCAAACTCACTTGCACACGCTCCTGATTCGCTCTCGAATCAGCCAGAGCATTGAGTTCCAAGTCCTCAATTTTATTGAGCAGTGCCTCATACGATTCTACGGGAAGACAATAAAATTCAGGGGTATTCCGATTCAACACGGCCACCGGAAAACCTTCTCCCTGTGCCACTGCCAGCGTGGGATTCTTTTTTAGATCTGAAATACTAATCACCGTATCCGCCAATATCGTTGCAGCCATAATGCCTCCTTTATATCTTTAAAAAGACTTATAATAGATCTTTTAAAAGTCTTTTGTCAACGTTTCTTGTGAGGCAAGATCATCTCTTTGACCGTATCAAACATAAACCCAGCGCCTGCTGATCAGGGATCCATTCCTCATCGCGCACCCAGTGCGCCGCTTTCTCGGTAAATACAGCAGAGCAATCGCTGTCGGTTCACCGGAAAAAAATGCCGAATGATCGAGTCAGCGTTTTATCCAGTTCTGCATTGGAAACTGTCTTGCAGCGTCCATCACACAAATACGATAACGATACCGCTGAACGGCGCTGTTGTAGTATCGTGTGTAATCGATGCGCCCGTTCGAGTTTATCCATGCAAGCCTCCCTTGATAATTGCAGCATAGACCAATACAGATCGATTGTTTGGGGGCATCGATAAATTATCATGGAGTCAAAGCCGTTTCCGGCTACACTGCCGCACATGGCTAAATCATTATTTGTTTGTCAAAGCTGTGGCGCTGAACACCGTAAATGGATGGGGCAATGCACCGATTGCGGTGACTGGAACTCGGTCACGGAACAGGTGATTGAAGCGGCCGCAGCGCGATCGCTCAGCAAGGGTAAAGCGCTAAATGTTGCTTCGATCACCGCCATTAGCAATCAGAACAGTCCACGCCGTTCAACTTACATCGAAGAATTGGATCGCGTACTGGGCGGCGGTTTAGTACCCGGCTCCGCTGTGCTGATTGGTGGCGATCCAGGCATTGGTAAATCGACATTACTATTGCAAGCAGCGGCCAAATTGGCGGCGGATAAAAAACACGGCCCGGTGCTTTATATTACCGGCGAAGAATCCATTCAGCAGGTGCATTTGCGCGGTAGCCGTATTGCATCCTTGCATGACGGTCTGTTACTGATTTCGGCCTGTGAGCTGGAATCCATGTTGGCTACGATTGCCAAGGTCAAACCCTCAACAGTGATCATCGATTCCATTCAAACGACCGTGAGTAGTAAATTAACCAGTGCGCCGGGGACGGTATCGCAGGTACGCGATTGTTCAGCGGCCTTGATTCAACATGCCAAAACACATGGTCATGTGGTTATTTTGGTCGGCCATGTCACCAAACAAGGCGCTTTGGCTGGCCCGCGTGTACTTGAACACATGGTGGATGCGGTAATCTATTTTGAAGGTGACCGGGGTCATGCTCATCGTATTTTGAGGGCTGTAAAAAACCGTTTTGGGCCTGCCGGTGAAATCGGTGTGTTTGAAATGTCCGACCGTGGTTTGATCGGCATCCGCGATGCTTCGCGGTTGTTTCTGGCTGAGCGTGCCAAAGATACTCCCGGTTCGGTGGTACTGGCCTGCATGGAGGGCACACGCCCCCTCTTGGTTGAAGTACAGGCCTTGATTGCACCGACCGTATATTCCACGCCCAAACGCTCTGCTGTGGGGGTGGATAGCGGGCGTGTAGCGATGCTGACGGCGGTACTGGAACGGCGAATTGGCTTGCCGCTTTCACAGCATGATGTGTATATCAATATTGCCGGTGGCGCGCGTATTGCAGAACCAGCCGCTGATTTGGCAATCCTGCTGGCCATGGTCTCGGCCTATCAGGAAAAAGCTGTGCCGGATGATTTGGCGGTGTTCGGTGAAGTCGGCTTAACCGGTGAAGTGCGTCCGGTAGGACAACCGGAAGCTCGTGCCAAGGAAGCAGCCAATCTGGGCTTCTCGCGCATTCTGTTGCCGGGTGAAAATCATGAGAGGGTGCAGAAGGCAAATATCATTGCTACCATGCGCCGCGATACAGCAACGCAACTTGAATTGATAAAAGTCAGACATTTATCGGAAGCAGCACAGAAGATCTTGAAATAAGTTGTTTATTATTAAAGCATTAAATACATTAATTGAGGAATAACTTGAACTTTGTTGATTATATTTTAATTGCCATCGTCGGCTTATCTATGGTTTTATCATTATGGCGCGGCTTTGTGCGTGAAGTGATTTCCCTGATTGGCTTGATTGCAGCCTTCCTTATTGCCAGCCGTTTTTCAGGTCGTAGTGGTGATTTCCTGAGCCAGTGGATCAGCAATGGTACGGTTTCTGATATCGCCGGTTTTGTGCTTGTCTTTGTCGTGGTGATGATTGTAGTCGGTTTGATTGGTAGCATTATCCGTCACATGGTGGATGTGGCGGCATTAACGGCAACAGATCGCACACTGGGGATCTTTTTTGGTGCAGCACGCGGTATGAGTTTGATTGCCCTTTGTTTTCTGGTTTACACCTCCTACAGCAAGCCCGATGCAACCTGGTTAAAAGAAAGCAAACTTACCCCCTATGCAATTGAACTCGGTGATATTTTAGGTGGATTGATTCCTCAGGAATATCCCTTTTCCAGGCAGGGTGGAGCCAAGCGCCCTTCCCCACAAGCCACCAATTCGCGTATTCAAAATTTGATTCCGATGAAAGATAAAGCCGCACTCAAATCCATCATCGAAGGTAGTCGATAGTGAAATCAGTAATAGCCAATAATGTATTTAGCATACCATTGCAGGAGCACCGATATGCGCGTTGAAATCGATAAAAACGATCATTTCCATGATGAATGTGGTGTATTTGGCGTATTCAATCATAGCGAAGCAGCCAATCTGACCTATCTTGGACTCTATGCTCAACAGCATCGTGGCCAGGAATCAGCCGGTATTGTCAGCACCGATGGACATGCGTTTAATACCCATCGTGGCATGGGCTTAGTCGCGGATATCTTCAAAAAATCGGACATCAAGAATCTGGTTGGTCAGCACAGTATCGGCCATGTGCGTTATTCAACTTCCGGCGAATCCGGTCTGCGTAACTGTCAGCCATTTTCCTATGAATATGCCCACGGCGGCATTGCCATGTGCCACAATGGTAACATCGTCAATGCACGTGAATTACGCAATGAATTGGAGGAAAAGGGATCGATCTTTCACTCCACATCCGATACCGAAGTATTGATTCATCTGGTGGCTCGCAGTAAAGCGGCCAGTATGAAAGAGCGTTTAGCTGAGGCGGTAAGTCGGTTAAGCGGTGCATTTTCACTGCTGGTGCTGGTTGAAAGTCGTTTGGTTGGTATGCGCGACAAACATGGTATCCGTCCGCTGGTATTGGGTAAGCTGGATGATTCGTGGGTGCTGGCATCTGAAACATGTGCATTTGATCTGGTTGGCGCGACATTTGTACGCGATGTTAAACCGGGTGAAATGGTGGTTATTGATAACGATGGAATCGAAAGTCTGTACCCATTCCAATCCAACTGTCCAAAATTCTGCGTTTTTGAATATGTCTATTTTGCTCGTCCTGATTCCACCCTGGAAGGCATTAATGTCTATCAGGCGCGTTATCAGATTGGCGTTGAACTGGCCAAGGAATCACCGGTCAAAGCAGATCTGGTGATCCCCGTACCCGATTCCGGTGTGCCGCCAGCCATGGGTTTTGCCGAAGCTTCGGGCATCCCGTTTCAGATGGGCTTGATTCGCAACCACTATGTTGGCCGAACATTTATTGAGCCGCGTCAGTCGATTCGCAACTTTGGTGTGAAACTAAAACTCAATCCGAACCGCACCATGATCAAAGGCAAATCGGTGGTGCTGGTTGATGATTCTATTGTGCGTGGCACAACCAGTCGTAAAATCGTTGAAATGGTACGTGCAGCAGGTGCGACTGAAATCCACATGCGTATTTCCAGCCCGCCGACCAAACACTCCTGCTTTTACGGTGTCGATACCCCCGATGCTGATGAATTAATGGCCAATAAAATGAGCTTGGAAGAAATGCGTCAGGCCATTGGTGCCGACTCGCTGGCTTTTGTCAGCTTCGAAGGCATGTACAAAGCGGTTGGCAAACCACGCGATCTGCATTGTGATGCTTGTTTCTCCGGTGTGTATCCGGTGCCGGTTGAAAAACAACGCTCGCCACAGCTTTCCTTGTTACGCATCCACAATAAAAAAGAATAATGTTAACGACTCCGTTCAGTGCTGATTTTCCTCAGCCTCAGAAAAAAATACAGCCATCTGAACAGACGTATCAAATCTTGCAATGAACAGATTTGTTTCGTTGCGTAATCGCTGGATGGCTTTCCTGCATGACTTGCTGTGGGTGCCTGCCGCCATTTTGCTGGCTTTTTGGTTACGCTTTAATTTAGGCGACATTCCGGTTGCCTATGTGGATGCATTTCAACACTTAATTGTAGTATCTTTGCCCATTCAGGCTATTACATTCTGGTATTTGGGTTTGTATCGTGGCATTTGGCGTTATGCTTCTATTCCCGACTTGTTGCGCATCCTGCGCGCAGTTTTACTTGGTGTGTCGGTATCATTCATGATTATTTTCATCTGGCAGCGACTGGAAAATATGCCACGCTCTGTGTTTGTATTGTATCCGATCATTTTAGCTCTCGGTTTAGCCATGCCTCGTTTGTTGTACCGTTGGCTGAAAGATCATCATCTTGATTTCAATCGTATGGATCGCAAGCGCGCTCTACTGATTGGTGCAGGGCAAGCCGGAGAATTGCTCGTGCGAGATCTATTGAAATCAGGTCCTTATGAGGCGGTTGGCTTTCTGGATGATAGCGATAGACGGCTGGGGCAAGAACTGCATGGCATTCGTGTTATTGGCAGGCTGAATGATCTGGAGAACATATTCGATAAACATGCGATTGACGTTGTTTTATTATGTATGCCTTCCGGCTCACCTCAGGTTATTCAGTCTGTAGTGAAAACCTGTCAAAAACATACTATTCCATGCCGCACTCTGCCATCTGTCGCTGACCTGGCCGATGGCAAGGTAGAAGTCTCACGTCTCAGACAGGTTCAGATTGAAGATTTGCTTGGACGCAATACGATTGCTATTGATAACTCCAATATTCATCATCTAATTACGCATCAATGTGTATTGGTTACCGGAGCCGGTGGCTCGATTGGTTCGGAATTGTGTCGTCAGATACTGCAACACAAACCGGCTCGTTTGTTATTGCTCGATCATGGTGAGTTTAACCTCTATTCGATTGAAAAAGAATTATTGCAGCAAAAAACCGAGTCTCACAGCTATGCAATAGAAGCCTTACTCGGCGACATCCGTGATAAGGAACGCATGAGCTGGTTGTTTGAACATTTTCAGCCCGATGTCGTATTCAATGCTGCAGCGTATAAACATGTGCCTCTGGTGGAACAAAATCCAGCCGAAGGTGTAAAAACCAATGTGCTGGGTACATGCCAATTGGCTGATTTGGCCGTTCAAAATGGAGTCAAAAAGTTCATTCAAATTTCAACCGATAAAGCAGTCAATCCGACCAATGTTATGGGAGCCAGTAAACGCTCGGCTGAAATTTATTGTCAGAACCTTGATCGACGCACGGATACCACCGCATTTATCACCACCCGCTTCGGTAATGTGCTCGGATCTGCGGGTTCCGTCGTTCCTCTGTTTCACAGCCAGATTGAAGCCGGTGGCCCAATCACCGTGACTCACCCTGATATCACACGCTATTTTATGACCATCCCTGAAGCGGTGAGTCTCATCTTGCAGGCTGGCAGCATGGGGGACGGTGGTGAAATCTTTGTGCTCGATATGGGCGAAGCCATTAAAATAGTGAATTTGGCGGAACAGATGATCCGTCTTGCAGGCCTAGAGCCAGGACGCGATATTGAAATAACCTTCACCGGCTTGCGGCCGGGTGAAAAATTGTTTGAAGAGCTGTTTCACCATGCTGAAAAACTGGGTGAGACATCGCACCCCAAAGTTATGTTATCCGGCAGTCGCGAAATGGATTGGGACGAGATCCAGAACGTACTCAAAGCATTGCATGCCGCTTGTCGTACACGCGATGTTCAACAACTGCACCAAACCTTGCAACAGCTGGTACCTGAATTTACCCCGATGCAAGTAAACCACTGACACAACGGACAATGCCAGCAGATATCAAAACAGAACGGATGCAAGCCAATCCCATTGAATCAGCCGAACAGGATAATTCAAAACCAGTGTGCAACGCAACAGAAGTCTATGTTGACGTTGCTGTGTTTGCACCCCTTGCAGGCACATTCACCTACCGTTGGCCGGATGATTTAGGGCAAGCTATCGCGGGCATACGGGTGCAGGTTCCATTTGGTCGCAGCAAGCGTTTTGGTGTGATCACCGCAATATCAAGCCAGCCAGATCTCCAACAGCAGTATAAAACAATATTGGATCGGCTGGATAAAATGCCGCTGTATACGCAGAGCAGGCAGCAATGGTTGCAGCGTGTTGGACGCTATTATTTAGCTCAACCGGGAGAATTATGGAGCACTGCCCTGGCTTGGTCAGCCCAGGATGATACACGTCGCTTTCGCTGCCCTGAACCGGAAAAATTAAAACAGCAATCGCCTCGATTCGCTGCCCTGTTCCCGAATCGCACAGCCATTTCGCTGAAGACGGTTCTGCAACGCAGCGATCAAAAGCCAGGGATACGTTACCATCTTCATCAAGCCTGTAGTAAGGGCTGGATAGAAGAAGTTCATCACCAACCGGGCTGGAAAGAGCCCCAAAGCACCGTATCACCCTCCCCTATCTTGGCCACCAATGATCAACAAAAAACGATCACATCGATCTTAGCCTCACTCGATAAATTCCAATCATTTTTGCTGTTTGGATGCACCGGTTCAGGTAAAACTGAAGTCTATCTCCAGGCCGCCGAAGCGGTGGTAGAAGGCGCTGGACAAGTGCTGGTTCTGGTGCCAGAAATTGGTCTGACACCATTGTGGCTGACACGTTTACGGCAGCGTTTTAAGCGCGTTGCATTATGGCATTCGGCCATGACAAACAAAGAGCGGCTGCTGGTGCGGCAACATTTGCACGATACTGAAATTCTCATTGGCACCCGTTCAGCACTGTTTTTACCCTTGCCCAAGTTATCCCTGATCGTGATTGATGAAGAGCATGATGGCAGCTTTAAACAGCAGGATGGCATGGCCTATTCGGCTCGCGATATGGGTGTTTTACTGGCTCAGGAGCTGGGCATCCCGATTGTCCTTGGCTCTGCCACACCGAGTCTGGAAAGCTGGCGACAAGCCAGTGCCGGTGTCTATCAACGCTTGAACTTACCGCATCGTATTGCATCCAATAATCCGCTTATTGCCTCAAGCATCATTGATATGCGGCAGGAGGAGGAATTGCTATCTCAAGCCTTGCTGGCCGCTCTGAAACAAACACTGCTCAACGGTGATCAATCCATTTTATTTCTCAACCGGCGCGGTTATGCCCCTGCCCTTCAATGCACGGCCTGCGGCGAAGTACCCGAATGCACAGCCTGCTCCTTGCGTTTAACACTGCATCGCAAGGCCGGTCAGTTGCGCTGCCACAGTTGCGGTTATCGACGCAGAGTCCCGAAAACATGCGAAGCTTGTGGTGAAGAGGCTTTTTTACCGCTTGGTGAAGGTACGGAAAAACTGGAAGAATACTTGGCTATGGAAATACCCGAGCTGCGCTTTGCCCGTTTTGATCGTGATGCTATTACCAGCCATAGCCGCCTTGAAAACACACTGAATGAATTTGAACAGGGTAAGCTGGATTGTTTGATCGGCACTCAGATGTTGGTCAAAGGGCACGATTTTCCCAATGTTACATTGGTCGGCGTAATCAATGCTGACCTGGGTGTGAACTTGCCGGACTTTCGTGCTGGCGAGCGCTGGTGGCAACAAATGACTCAAGTCACCGGCCGAGCCGGACGCGGCCAAAAACCCGGACAAGTGATTATTCAGACACGCATGCCCGAAGCCGACTGGTTCAATCGCATGGCCGAATCGCAAGCCGAATCAACCATGAATGATGAGCTGGAATTGCGCCGACAATTGTCATTCCCTCCCTTCGCACGTTGGGTTCGAATCGTATTTTCTGCAACGAAATTAGAACGCGCCACGCTCGTCGCTCATCAATGCGCCCGACTCTGTGAAACATTGCAAGGCATCCGTGTTACCCCCCCCATGCCCTGCCCGATGGAGCGCATGGCCGGAAAATACCGCATTGAAATAGTATTGCGCGATACAACACGCAAGTTGTTACCATGGAAATTGGAACATCTCTTTACCGCCATGCCTGCCCAACGCGATGTACGCATGCGAATCGATGTCGATCCTCAGGATATGATGTAAAGCTTTTCAGCGGCTAGCTGATGAACGCAGAGATCCCCGCCCTGAAATCAGGGTATTTAAGCTCTGGCAATAACTGCTCATGCAACAAGCGATTCGATACACGTTTGTTATCCCGGAAAAAATCCAATGCGGCCGGAGATAAACATCTTTTCCCTTGCTGCTCGGTTAGTATTTCGGGTTGTGCTGCGCCAATCATCAACGCGACTTCACAAACATAATCGACATGCGGCCAGGGGAAATCATCCGCTACATTAACAATGCGCCCTGCTTGTGGCTTTTGCATGGCCACCATCAATGCCGCCACAATATCATCAACATGAATACGGCTGGAATAATGCGCCGGCTCCCATGCTACCGTTTTATAAGCACCGGCTTTCAAACGCGGCAGAATATTACGCTCCGGGCCATAAATACCCGCTAGACGAAACACCTCAGCGGCCAAACCCGATGTCAGCCAGGCTTGTTCGGCCAATAAACGTTCTGTGCCGCGTGCACTGCTGGGATTGCATGGCCAAGATTCATCCACCCATGCGCCATCTGCATCACCATACACGCCGGTAGTGGACAGATAACCTGCCCATTTTAAGTTGGAAAACTGCGAGATAATACTCGGTAACCATGACAATTGAGATGCATGCATGCCCTGCTCATCTCGGCTAAGGGGGATGGAATCCACGACAGCATCAATTGATGCAAGCAAGTCAGTAGATAAATCGCACGGTGATGCAATCACATACGCTTCAATGCCGCTTTGCTGCAATACCTTGGCGCGATCAGGACTGCGTGTCGTAGCAAGCACCTGCATGCCCTCAGCGAGACAGGCTATGGCCAGCTTTTGACCGACATAGCCGCAGCCGAGTATCAGCAGACGTTTAAGCTTCATTGCCCAATATTCTGCAATTGTGAGAACGTATATATCCCCGTGTCATGTCCATCATCAAAATGAAGACGAATAGCATAATTACCGACCATCTCGATGGAGGTAATATGTACATGCTCTTTACCCGTGATTGTTTTGGCCTGATCCGGCGTATGACCGCGACAACCCGCACATGGGCATTGTACCCGCAAATTTTCATGCCGGAATGTGCTATGCAAACCATCGTTCCAATCAATTTCCAGGCGCGCATCGGCATGGAAATTACGAATCGCAGTGGGTATCATCGTTGGCATGTGGACTCCTTCAGCGTTGTATCGGTAAACTCAAGCATAACCCATTGCAAGCTGGTGGACATTGTTATTCAAACACCTTGTCCCAATTCGCCTTGAGTTTCACCACACCATTTACCCGCACAACAGGCGAATGCGGGCACAGGCTTTGGCACTCGAGTCTTTCAAATGGAATTTCGGTTTGCTTGAAGCGTTCTGCCAAAGCCCTGCCACCATAATCGCTACAGCGCGGCCCATGGCATACACCGATGAGCCGCTGTTTCGATATGTCTTTCGATAAAAGCATCAATCCTTGCTTGCTTGCCCCGCTCCACGACCCGGACGACGGTTACGATTGTTGCGCGGACGGCGAGGTGAAGCCGGATTATGGCGACGCTGCTGAGGTTGCTGGCGACGTGTCTCTGGCTTGGCCTGCTCATCTTCCGCAGATGGTTCAAAGCCCGGTACAATGACTTTCGGGATCGCTGTTTTAATCAAACGCTCGATATCAGCCAACAGCTTTTTCTCTTCGCCACAGACCAATGATAATGCTTCACCTGTATTACCCGCCCGACCAGTACGGCCGATACGATGCACATAATCTTCCGGCACATTGGGCAGCTCAAAGTTCACCACATGCGGCAATTGATCGATGTCCAGTCCGCGAGCGGCGATGTCGGTGGCCACAAGCACACGAATACTGCCGCTCTTGAATCCAGCCAGCGCTTTGGTGCGCGCCGTTTGGCTCTTGTTGCCATGAATCGCTGCGGCTTGAATGCCATCGCTCTCCAGTTGTTTGGTCAGCCGGTTGGCACCGTGTTTGGTTTTTGTGAACACCAACACCTGCTGCCAGTCACCCTGTGAAATTAACTGCGACAACAGCGCCCGTTTATTCAGCTTGCCAACGGGGTGAATGACCTGAGTTACTTGATGTGCGGTTTGATTGCGAGCCACTTCAACAAATACCGGTGATTTCAAAAAGCCACTGGCCAGTTGCTTGATTTCTTTCGAGAAGGTTGCAGAGAACAACAGGTTTTGACGCTTTTGTGGCAGCAGTTTTAGTACACGTCGAATATCATGGATGAATCCCATATCGAGCATGCGGTCGGCTTCGTCGAGCACAAAAAACTCAACTTGAGACAAATCTACTTTTCGCTGATTGGCCAAGTCCAACAATCGACCGGGTGTGGCTACTAATACATCCACACCACGGCGCAGCTTTTCAATTTGTGGATTAATTCCTACACCACCAAATACCACAGTCGAACGTAGAGGTAGATATTTACCATAGGTAGCCACGCTTTCAGCCACTTGCGCAGCCAATTCACGTGTTGGTGTTAAAACCAGAGCTCGTACCGGCCTGCTGCGGTTGCTGCGCTCAGGGTGCGTCTTTTGCATGATATGCAGCATGGGCAGCGTAAACCCAGCCGTTTTACCCGTACCCGTCTGTGCCCCAGCTAATATATCGTGGCCATCAAGAATCACCGGAATCGATTTTTCCTGCACCGGTGTTGCCGTTTTATAACCCTGATCGTTGACCGCACGCAGCAGTTCGGGCGATAAGCCCAATTCTTCAAATTTCATTGTTTATTATGTCCATTGCATCCGCCAAGTCTGCTTCTGTTTCACAAAAGGCAGGTATCACTGAATGTGTTGGATGCTAGTTATTTTCCTGAATCGCCGGTCATCAGTGTTAGCCGGTAAGAAGATAAAAGGGGAAACCTTTCATCTGGAGGCGGCGCA
>CAZKHV010000022.1:0-11985 GCA_964552605.1 uncultured Zetaproteobacteria bacterium
CTGGCTGCGCAGCACAGCCAGGTTTTACGCTGGATATCGATTTGCAGGCTCAAACCCTCCGTCTGCCCACCGGGCAGGTACTGTCGTTTGAAATCGATGCGTTCCGCAAACATTGTTTGCTCAATGGTTTGGATGATATTGCCTTAACACTGAATCAGTCGGCTGAGATTCGCAGTTATGAACAAACGCGCTTGAATCAGGCTCCCTGGCTGTTTCAATAATGCCATCATCCCATCCGGTTGTATTGCTGGTCGATGATCAGAATACAATCAATTTAGCCTTGCAGCGCATGCTTGCCTCCGAGGCTGATATCGAATTGCACTTTTGCAAACATGCCAAGCTGGCTGTGGATATGGCCGTTGAATTAAAACCGACCGTGATTTTGCAAGACCTCAATATGCCGGAAATCAATGGCCTGGAGTTGTTGCATCATTACAAAAGTCATGATGCGATTGCCGATGTGCCGATATTGATGCTTTCTGGCACCGATAGTGTGGAGGTGAAAGCCGAGGCCTTTCAGCGGGGTGCGGATGACTATATGGTCAAGATGCCGCATGAGATTGAATTGTTGGCGCGCCTGCGTCATCACACAAAATCATTCCTCGAACATCGGGAACGCGAAATCATGTTGCGGGAGCTCGAAGAAGAAAAGAAAAAACTGGCCATCGCCTATAAAGAACTGGAGCGCTTAGCATCGGTGGATGGTTTAACCGATATCGCCAATCGCAGGCATTTTGATGAAGCCTTTGCCAAAGAATGGAGCCGGGCGATGCGCGAAACCGAATCGCTGTCGTTGCTAATGATTGATATCGATTGCTTCAAACAATACAACGATAGTTATGGCCATTTGGCCGGTGATGAATGTTTGAAACTGGTCGCGGGAACCTTAAAAGAACATTTGCAACGTCCGACCGATTTGGTGGCGCGTTACGGTGGTGAAGAGTTTGTGGTGCTGTTACCTGGCACGCATGCACGCGGAGCCATGAAGGTGGCCGAGCGTCTGCGTAAGGAGATTGTGGCGTTGCAATTACCGCATGGCGATTCTGTTGCGCTCGATTTGGTGAGCATCAGTTTGGGGGTGGCAACGGTTGCACCGATGCTCAAACACTTGCCGACTGAATTATTGCAGCTGGCGGATAAAGCCCTTTATGAAGCCAAAGATGGTGGCCGCAATCAAGTCATTTGCGCTGGACTGTAGGCTGTCGATTCGTTGAATTGATGTGTTGAAGGGGCATGTTAAATGGGCCTCTTGTTTGGATTCAGTCGGATACCCTGAAAATACCGGAACCTGAAATAATATCCTGCAATGCGGCGCGGTCTTTACTGAGCAACATCACCGTTAAACTCACCGCCGGAATGGTGGCTGCAATAAAAAACAGGAAATGATCGGTGTCTTGAATTTTGATGTAATACAGGGTCATGCTCAGGCTTAGCCAAGTAGTCATTAAAATGGCAAAACGTACCGATGCAGTGAGCCATGTCAGAGGGTCTCCTGTGCCACTCATGGCGACCATCAACTTCCAGGGGCGCATGCCGGTTGTGGCTCCGCCTTTGACCCAAAAGCCAACGAAATAGGCATAAGCCACACTAATGAACAATAAATATTGTACCCATTTGGGTGGTGTTGCGCCGAACACTTCAATGCTCAGGGTAATCGGGATACCGACCAGCAGCATGGCAATACCGAGTAAAATTAAACCATCGTAACAACTTGCGAATATGCGAATGCCAATACCGGCGGTAGTGCCTTGGCGACGTTGATGCTCAGACATAATGAATTCCTTTAATGTTCAATGAGAGAATGGGGTGATCCGGTTTTTAAGCCAGCTCAAGCTCCAACTGATAAGAAAGAGGATGCACAATGCTGCAACCACCGTAGCCCCACTCGGCCATTCATAGGCATAAGACCAGATCAAACCGAGCAATGTACCAGCCAGTGAAAAACCCAGCGATAACGTCCATAAGCTGAATAATGAACGCCCCCACAGCCATGCACAGGCTGCCGGTAGAATCATTAAACCGGCCGTTAGAACAATACCTGCTAATTTAACACATAAAATTACCGTTAGACCGACCATGCCGTAGAGTAATAATTTGAGGCTCGCGACCGGCAAGCCCGATGCATTTGCGGTGACAGCATCAAAAGCAATGCTCCACCAGGCCCGTGCGGCGAGCAGTAACGTGAGCAGAATCAATCCGCTGAGCGCTTTTAGCCAACTCAATTCAACGCCTGAAATAGTCAGGATATTACCAAACAACAAGCCGAACAAATCGACTTCAGTGGCCCCTGCTATTGAAATTAATATAATGCCCAAAGCCATGCTGCCGGCGAATAACATGCCGGTACTCGCATCTTCAGAAATGCCTTTTTTCTTGGGCATCAGCGCCAGCAACAATGCCACCACTACAGCAAACACGGTAGCTGTCGGCAATAAGGGTAAGGCCAGCGTGACAGCAATCCCAAGGCCTGCGAGCGAGGCATGCGAAACACCAACGGTCAGAAAAGATAATCGGTGCGCCATGACCATCACCGACATGGAGGCCGTTACCAGGGCAATCAATAATGCTGGCATCAGTGCTTCGCGCATGACCGGACTCGCCCAGAACTGAGTCAGTATATCAATCATGCTGATGGCCATGCTTGTTTCCATTACCATGGGCAGGCTGATTATCGGTCAGGTCGTCGGTCGGGTCACAGCCGATGCAACCGGCATCATGCGCCATAATATGAATGTGATCACCGTACATCGCACGCCAGATTTCGGCAGGGATATCTTCGCCCTTCATGGCGTGGTGATGGATT
The DNA here is from genome assembly GCA_964552605.1 of uncultured Zetaproteobacteria bacterium. Taxonomy (GTDB): domain Bacteria; phylum Pseudomonadota; class Zetaproteobacteria; order Mariprofundales; family Mariprofundaceae; genus Mariprofundus. Next base: position 2,804 of record CAZKHV010000022.1, read on the forward strand.
TTACGATTTAAGCAGGCCACCGAATCAACATGTGAGCTAATGGCGGCAATATCATGTTCGACCATAATCACGCTCATGCCGGTATCGTCACAGAGTTTTCGGAGCAACTGAAATAGTTTTTCCTGACGCACGCTATCCAGTGCTGCGGAGGGTTCATCGAGCAATAATAAACGTGGCTGACGCACCAGCGCACGCGCCAAACGGACACGCTGGCGTTGACCTCCGGATAACAGACGAAAATCAGCATCGGCCAAGTCTTGCATATCAAGTAAAACCAAAGCCTGCAGGATGGCTTCGCGATGATTTCCTCGTCGCCACGGCAGGGCATAATCGGCCAGTCCCATCGCGACCACATCACGCACATACATCGGTAAGGGCGGCTGGTGATCATGCAATTGATGCAAAAAACCAATATCGTTGAGCAAACGGTGGCGACTGAAACGTGTTAAACATTTACCAAACAAATCAATATGGCCGCTGGAAGGTTGAGTTAATCCGGCCAGAATATTCAATAAGGTGCTTTTACCGGCTCCATTGGGGCCGACAATGCCGAGGAAATGACCGGCTTCCAGACTCATATTGATACCATCGAGTATCGGCTTGTTGGCAGGGCCAAAATGCAAATGGCTGATTTGTACAACGGCTGTGCTCATGGCTGTCTCTGGCGGCCAACGCTTTCTTGGGCGCTTGTTTGATCGATTTCATCGAACTGAACGAGATTCTGTTGCATGAACTCCGGCCAAGACTGTGAGCATGAGCCCAAGGCGTTCAGGCTAAGCCGCTGCGGTTTGTGTTTGCTATGGGCTTGCAACCAATCAAGTGCGCGGTTGCTGTGACCTGCATCTGCAATGAGCCATGCCTTGGGCTGGGCGTTGAGGGTTTTTAAGGCATGTTCGAGTTGGCGCGGGCCATATTCATGGCCATGATGACCGGATTCGAGCACATCGAGTATCGGTACGCCCATGAGCACCATCAAGTGCCGCCAGGCCGGATGTTGCATCACTACTCCGGCTTGCCGGAGCGGCCGCAGTGCTGCGTTCCATGCCGCTTCGATATCCTGTGTTTGCTGCAAAGCCTGTTGCAGAGCTGTTGCAATGGCTGCTTGGCGCTGGGGGTGCAGCTCGATCAACGTCTTGGCGATGGCTGGTAAGGCTTGGCGTACTGCGACCGGACTAAGCCAGCCATGGTCGGTTTCAGACCACAGGTCGAGGCTATGGGCATGGTGAGGGGGTAATGGCCAGCCGCCATCATCGTTTGAGGCTCGAATTAACAACTTACTCGCTGCCATGGCCTCAATTTTACGTGGCGTAAGTTGAAAATGATGCGGGTCGGAGCCTTTGCCAAGCAGGCATAAGACATCGGCTTCTTTATCCAGCATATGAACCAGACCGGCCAATGGCGGCAACGTCACGGTAATTTCAGCGGCAATAACAAGATGTGGCGCGAGCACTAAGCACAGCGCCAGAACGAATCGTGTTGGAAACAAATGGCAAATATAACCCATGCGCGGCATGCTAAGGAGATGCCGATGAATTGCATCCTGCAATAATTTGGCACCGCCTTCGTTATTTTTGTCAGCTTTAGTATTAGCCTTATTATTTCACTCGGCAAGGTGTTGCAAAAGGCTTTTCCTTGATTAAGCACTGCCTTATGAGGAAACTACCTGTCTATGATTTCACCTGATTACTTTTCATTCCGTTGGAGCTGGTATCGGCCTATTCTAAACCGCCAGGAACAGCCATCACATCGTTGCGCGGTTGATGTGGGGCGTTTGCCTATTCGTTTTGCAGGTGAAGATGCTCGCGAATATATTCCCTTTGTGGTTCATCCGCAGGTTGCGGGCACGATTTCCTCATCGCTGCATCGGCTACAGGATTATGCCGTACGTTATGTGGTGCGCGGCGAAAAGGTATCTGGCCATAAGCTGCCCAATATGGATCAGAACGTGCGTCAGATGGTGGCTTATTTGCGTAAGCAGAATCCGCATTTATCGCGCGACCTGCTGCATCATTGGTGTGCGGATCCGGAAGGAGCGAATGCCTTGTTGCGGGTCTGTGAAGTGATGTGGGAGCAAGGCTGGAAACAGGATCAGGCGGATGCCGCACCGTGGGTTCCGGCTATCAACGTGTTGTTGTTGAAATTGATTCGAGAGGGCATTGCCGATCTTTCCGATGAACATATCGATCAAACCAACCATGTTTTGCTGTGTGTGATTGGTGGTTTGTATGTGTGGGCGCTGCAGCGTTTTTTGAAACGTTATCTGGAGGGGGTGGTCGAAGTCACACGCATTTCGACCTACGAATCGATGATGTTGCCGGCCACACCCATGGCTTTTTTGCAACATCAACCCAATGCTTCCTTGCTGGCCGATGATAGTCGGGTGATTCGTGCTTATGGCCTGGAACCCGAGATTGTACCGCGCATGCGTCTGTTGCGTGCCAAGGTCGGCATGCACAATGAAGGTGGCATGTTGCAGTTGTTGGCCAAAGATCAGCTGGGGGCGCATTTGCAACGCCGCAGTTGGGCGCGGTTATCGTTGTGGAAGCTGGCGATGGATAGCGGGTTTGGTGGCTGGATGCGTTATGTCTTGGATGCCAAGCGACTGGATCAATTGCTAGCCGGCCAAATTCAACTGGATGCCGCAGCGCTTGAGAATTTAAAAGCCAATCAACAAGCTCCGGTGGCCAAATGGTTGTTGGCCTGGATGCAGGGTGGGCGAGCGGCCAAAGCGGTTGCTGAGCCTTGGCTGGAAGATAATATTACCTTGATGGCGTTTCGGGTTTTTGATGAAGATGTAAAAATTGAAGTGGCGCGCCGTAGCTCGGAAACATTATGGTTGGATAGAAAAGATCATATTGCAGGCCAAACGAAGGCCAGTGCTGCAGGACGACCGGCAAGTGGCTTGCGTAGCGCCGGCGGTTTGCGCAGTGGCGGCAGTGCAGCTGCAGGCGGTGCGGGTAACGCCTCAGGCCTACTGGACAAGGCATGGCGCGATGGTGATTTGGTATTGATTCAGCCGGATGTGAGCAAAGCGCTGCACAGTGGCCGAGCTTTATCGCAGCGCCAAGGATGTCTGCGTATCGAATGGGCGGAGTATCTGGCGGCTCTGCATATCCGGCACGGTGCCGATGTGGGCGATTATCTGGCACATACTTTTCTGCCGGGTATTTTGTCATTGCTGCATGGCCGGGATGGCGTATTTCTGGATGCATGTTCGGCTTCCGGCTGCTGTTTGCGCGGTTCGGTTTTGCACCTGACCGAAGCGGGCATTGCCTTGCGGCAGCAGTTGCAACAATGGTTTGTTTCATCATCGCAGCAGGCGATCGGAAATACGCCGTTGATGCCGCCGATTGCCATGTGCATGGATATGACCGGAGAATGGAGTTTCTCGGAGCTTGAACATCCGGTAATGGGTCATTATCGCATTGCCTTTTCGCTGGCAGTGCCTCAGGTCGAGGCTGGTCTCAGGCGCGATAGCATGATGGGCTCTTTGATGCATGATCGTGATGCCAAAGCCAATGTTCAACCCATTGGCAGGGTTAATGTTGAAGTGCTGAAAACTGTGGATGGGGAGAGTATCCCGATGTTGCACAACGCTGGTTTTGCATTAACTGCATCGGCGATGACAGAATTAACGACGCTGTTGGCGCAGAAAACGAGCCTAAAAAGTCTCCGTTTGAAGCCGTCGCAAGTGAAAGGGGTATTGGACGGTTATCGTTTACCGCCGGGTTGCTTGGAGTTGTTGGTGATTCAGCCGTTTTCCTCCGCAGATGAGTCACCCTGGGTGTTGATGAAGGCGGGCAAACCGAATCTCGCCGGTGTTGAAGTGGATGTGTTTGAATTGCTGGATCCGGATGCGCTTTCGACCCGGCAGATTATCGAATACGGCTTGATGCGCTGGCTATGAAACCGGCTCATTCGGCGGCATCTGTAGTGTTCGATCTTACCAGCTCCGGGCATTGGTTGTCGCATGTCGATATGCCAGTTCTGCCGCATCGCCTTGCTGTTGGCTGGTCGGGAGGCGCAGATTCAACGGCACTGTTGTTGGCCTTAAAACAAGCTGGCCACGATGTTCATGCCTGGCATGTCGATCATGGTTGGCGCGATTCCTCAGCCCATGAAGCTGAAGCCTTGTGTGCGCAAGCCCGCCTCTGGGGTATTCCATTTTTCTCGGCTCGATTGCCGCAACCATCGGGGAAAAACAGGGAGGCAGAAGCGCGTAAGGGGCGCTTGGCACAATTTCAGATTTGGCAGCAACACAGCGGCATTACGACATTGTGTTTGGCGCAACACCAGGAAGATCAGGCTGAAACGGTGTGCATGCGATTATTGCAGGGCGCTGGAGCAGGCGGTTGCCGGGGTATGAATCGTGAGCGTGAATTCGATGGTTTGCGTGTTGTCCGGCCATTGTTGCATGTCTCGGTAGAGGATTTAAAACATACATTGATGGACGCGGGTATCACATGGTTTGAAGATCCAAGCAATGGCGATATGAGTATCTGGCGTAACCGCATCCGGCATCAGCTATTTCCGGCAATGCAACAGGCAGGCATTGCGCCACATGACTTGTTTCTGCGTTGGCAACAACAGGCCGAAATATTGGCACAGCGCCTTGATCATGACGTAGATAACCTGTGGCATAGTGTGGACTTATCGCATCAAGACCGTATCACTCTGCCGTGGTCAACATGGGAAGCTTGTACGGGGCTTATCCGGGCACGATTGTTGCAACGCATGGTAAACCAGCTATTTGGTGGCGGTGCTACTCCGGGGCGCAGACATATTGAGCTGGTCGAGTTCTGGACAAAAAAAAGTGGCCGTGGAGGGCTTGATTTATCACGCTGCCGACTCTACAGAGAGAAAGGTCGCTTGCATCTGCAATCGACACGGGCAGATTCTGCAGGCCATCATGATGCAATTATTTAACATGATATTCATACAGACACGGCACGCTAGCGCTGTTAACACAGTGATACAGAGGAAAAAGAGGATTTAGTTTATGGGTAAGAATTTACTGCTCTGGTTGGTGATCGGACTGACCATGATGAGCCTTTTCAATATGTTTTCGCCACCAATGCAGAAGGCGGACAAAATGGCCTACTCCACCTTTATTGATAAAGTGGACGGTGGTTTGGTGGAAACAGCCACCATCAAAGATAATCAGATATCCGGCCAATATCGTGATAATGCCGGTGAGTTGAAAACATTCAAAGTCACCGTGCCGACTAACGATGTGACTTTGTCACAGCGCTTGCTGGATCAGCATGTGGTGGTTGATGTGAAAGCACCGGATGAAGTGCCATTTTTGTTGTCGGTGCTGATCTCCTGGTTTCCGATGCTGTTATTGATTGCGGTCTGGGTGTTTTTCATGCGCCAGATGCAGGGCGGCGGCAAGGGTGGGGCAATGGGCTTTGGTAAGAGTAAAGCCAAGCTGCTGAATGAAAATACAGCGCGTGTGACGTTTGAAGATGTGGCCGGTTGCGATGAAGCCAAGCAGGAAGTGACCGAAGTGATCGAATTCTTGCGCGAGCCATCCAAGTTTACTCGACTCGGAGGCAAGATTCCCAAGGGTATGCTGTTGGTTGGGCCTCCGGGTACGGGTAAAACGTTATTAGCGCGCGCCATTGCCGGTGAAGCGGACGTGCCGTTCTTCTCCATTTCTGGTTCTGATTTTGTCGAAATGTTTGTCGGCGTGGGTGCATCACGTGTGCGTGATATGTTTGAGCAGGCCAAAAAACATGCGCCGTGCATTATCTTTGTCGATGAAATTGATGCCATGGGTCGTCATCGCGGTGCCGGTATCGGTGGCGGTAATGATGAGCGCGAGCAAACACTGAATCAGATGCTGGTTGAAATGGATGGTTTTGAATCCAATGAAGGCGTGATTCTGGTGGCCGCGACCAACCGTCCGGATGTGCTTGATCCTGCTTTGTTGCGCCCTGGTCGATTTGATCGACAGGTAATCGTGCCACTGCCTGATTTATTGGGTCGCGAACAGATTTTAAAAGTACATATGCGTAAAGTGCCATTGGCATCCGATGTAAATGGAAAAGAACTGGCCTGTGGTACACCAGGATTTTCTGGTGCTGATCTGGCTAACCTGGTCAATGAGGCGGCTTTGAATGCGGCACGTTATGATCGTGATAAAGTCATGCGAACGGATTTTGAAACGGCTAAAGATAAGGTCATGATGGGTACAGAGCGGCGCTCGATGATTATCTCCGATGATCAGAAAAAAACCACCGCCTATCACGAAGCGGGTCATACGCTGGTTGCCAAACATCTGAAAAATGCCGATCCGGTACACAAGGTGAGTATCATCCCGCGTGGGCAGGCACTCGGCATTACCATGCAAATGCCGGAAGAAGATCGTTTTAATCACGATAAAGATTATTTACTTGATCAGATTTCCATCATGATGGGCGGTCGCTTGGGTGAAGAGCTAGTGCTCGGTCAAATGACTACCGGTGCGTCCAATGACTTTGAACGCGCGACACAGTTGGCGCGTAATATGGTCACGCAGTGGGGCATGTCCGAGCTGGGGCCAATGGTTTATGGTGAGCGTGAACATGAACCGTTTTTGGGCCGTGAAATTACTCGTCAGACCAATATTTCGGAAGAAACGGCTCGCAAGATTGATGGCGTGGTGCGTAAACTCATTGAAGAGAATTATGATCGGGCGAAAGATATTCTCGAAAAACACATGGATCAATTGCATCTGTTGGCCAAGGCGTTGATTAAATACGAAACGCTCGATACCACGGATATTGACCGGGTGATGGAAGGTAAAAAGCCAATTCTGATCAAGGATGAAGAGCCACTGCCATCATCCAAACAAGATACACCACCTGAAGAGCCGGATAGTAAAGTAGATGTCGGCGATGATGGTGAAAAAAAGGCTTCGGGTGATGAAGCTGGTCAAGCCAGCTAAGGTGTGAATCGGGCGCAATGAAGTCGTACTGGTTACGCCCCCAAACTGCTGCTGATCAGCGGGGTGATGTCTGGATCATGGGGGTGCTGAATTGCACCCCCGATTCGTTTTCGGATGGCGGCAGTTTTGTGGATAGCGAAGCTGCTGTGGCTCATGGCCTTGGCATGGTTGAGCAGGGTGCAGCGATCATCGATGTCGGTGGTGAATCGACCCGGCCAGATGCAGAGCCGGTATCGCTATCGGATGAGCTGCAGCGGGTTATTCCTGTTGTTGCAGCTCTTGCCAAACATGGCTGTCGGGTGTCGATTGATAGTATGAAAGCCGAAGTCATGGCTCAGGCTATTGCGGCTGGTGCAAGTATGGTTAACGATGTCAGTGCGCTGACATACGATGCTGACAGCTTGGCATTGCTAGCTGCAACGGGCGTGGACGTGTGTCTGATGCATATGCAGGGCTCACCAAAAACCATGCAGCAGCAGCCTTTCTATGATCATGTAGTTGACGATGTTAGTGCATTTTTTGAGCAGCGTATCGAAGCCTGCATGCAGGCGGGCATCCAGTCATCTTCTATAATTTTGGATCCGGGCATTGGTTTTGGTAAGTGCTTGGAAGATAATCTGGCATTGATTCGGGGTATTACTCGATTCAAACAAACATTCGACATGCCAGTGTTGCTGGGCGTGTCGCGTAAATCATTTTTAGGGCAATTAACATCCAGCCCTGTATCGGATCGGGAAATAGAAACGGCAGTGGCAGGCAGTATGGCTATTGTTTATGGTGCGGACATATTGCGGGTGCATGATGTGGTGACTCAAAAGCGAGCTATTCAGGTCGCCTCGGCTTTAACTGTTGTAGGCTGATCAGCTGCAATTTAAACTTGCAAGGCAGGGTAATTGAACTATGCTCAGTCTGTTGTCTCGGGGAGAGTCTGTCTTTAACGTTTCGTCTCTAATATTTCAAACCGGAGTAGAAGGCTTGCATGATGAATTGGCCGTTTAGTATCACGGATGCAGTAGATATCACGGTGGTTGCCGTGGTGGTCTATTTTTTTCTGCGCCTGATCCAAGGTACACGCGCGGTGCAAATGCTGATTGGTGTGGCCATGGTGGTGGTAACCTATCAATTGGCACAAGTGTTTGGCCTGTTTACGGTGGAATGGATGTTTGGCCATTTCTTCTCGGCCTTCATGGTGATTTTAGTGGTCTTGTTTCAGCAGGAAATCCGACGTGCTTTGATGCGCGTGGCGATTAATCCATTGGCTGGGAATGCAGGGCCTGTGGAGGGCATGGTGGAAACCATGGTGGAATCATCCTTTGCTTTGGTGCATCGCGGCTGGGGTGGCCTGATTGTGATTGAACGCGATACCGGCTTGAAGCATTTATTCGAGTCCGGCGTGGTGATGGATGCGCCGTTGCGGCCGGATGTGATTCAAGCTCTATTTTGCCCTGATGCTCCGATGCATGATGGCGCTGTGATGGTGGATCGCGATGAACGAGGCGGGCGTGTGTTGGCTGCCCGCGTATTGTTACCGTTGGCACAATCAAATGCTGTGGCAGGCCGTTATGGTACACGCCATCGTGCTGCGGTTGGTCTGTCCGAAGAAACCGATGCCTTGGTGATTGTCATTTCTGAAGAAACCGGTGATGTGCATTTGGTCGTGGGTGGTCGGATGGGGGCAGCGCTAGATAGCCCTGCTTTGCATGCCGCTCTGGAGGAGCATTTGTTTGCCATGCATGTGTCGCACCATCCTGTATCTAAAGGCACGGGTGATCACTAATGGCGCAATTTCTGGCATTATTCCGACGCTATAATTTGCAATTCTGGGCGCTGACTATTGCTCTCGCGCTATGGTTGCAGGTACATGGTCAGGGTGAAGGATCGGTGAGCATGGATGTGCCGTTGCAGGTGCATGGCTTGCCCGCAGACATGGTGATTGTGAATGATTTTCCGGATCATGTGCGGGTGACGGTCAATGGCTTGCAATCGCGCTTAAAAGATTTACGTCAGCTCAATTTTTCCGTACCTATCGATGCTTCGGATTTAACCACACCGGGTGTGGTTGAGCGAGCACCGCAACTCTCATCGGTATCGTTGCCGGTGGGCTTGCATATCGAAAAAGTGCAGCCGGATCGGCTTGAATTGCAGGTGGATCGCTTGGTGAGTCGTTCTATTCCTGTACGCGCCAGTTTTGAATTACCTGAAGGCTGGCAGGTTACCGATATCAAAATAAAGCCGCTGCAGGTTAAATTAA
>CAZKHV010000023.1:0-11829 GCA_964552605.1 uncultured Zetaproteobacteria bacterium
TATCACCTGCCCTGGGTGTATCTGCATGCCATGAAAGATTATACCGATATGGCGGAGATATTATCGCAATTGCCGGATGCAAAAGCGGTGATCAATTATGTGCCATCGCTGGTGTCGCAGATTGAAGATTATGCGGAGCAGATGCGGGCTTATTTGAACGGCACTCAAAATGAACTCAATGATCCGCTGCTAGCGGCACTGGCGCATAAATCGGGACAGTTGAAAAAACAGGACCATACGTATTTGTTGGATTCCTGTTTTCGCTTGAATCACGAACGCAATCTGCACCGTTATCCGGCTTTTTCCCGTTTGTGGAATATGGCGGAACATGCCAAGAATAATGATGCGATCGAATATCTGGGTGAGAGTTTCTATTCGGATCTGGTGACCTGGTATCATTTGGCCTGGTTGGGCGAAACGGTACGTCAGCGCAACTTTGTGGCGCGTCGCTTGATTGAAAAGGAGAAGGGTTTCACCTATCAGGATAGGCGGGACTTGCTGACTTTGATTGCCTCCTTGCTGGCGGAGATTCCATCCATGCATCGCAGTTTGGTAAAATCAGGCAAGCTGGAGCTGACTACCACGCCTTATGCCCATCCAATTATCCCCTTGATGCTGGATTTCAACACAGCTCGGGAAACTGTGCCCGATGCAATGCTGCCCGATGAACCGTATCCGGGTGGCCGCGAGCGGGCACAGGATCATATTGATCTGGCGCGCTCTCACCATGCTGAACGTTTTGGCGCAGCCCCTGCCGGCTGCTGGCCGGCTGAGGGAGCGGTCTCGGAAGATACATTGGCTTTGTTGGGTGAGTCGGGTTTCCAATGGTGCGCTACGGGTGAATCGGTGTTGCATCATTCGTTGAAATTTAATTTGCGCGAACAGCAGGGTAATCGTGATTTGTATCATCCCTGGTTGGTCGGTGAGGGTGAGCAGGAAATCACCTGTTTCTTCCGTGATGATCGTTTGTCGGATTTATTGGGTTTTGAGTATTCGCGTTGGGATTGTACCGATGCAATCAATAATTTCATGCATGAACTGGCCGGCATCCATCATCGTACGCAGGGCATGGATGCGCCGGTTGTGGCTATTATTATGGATGGTGAAAATGCTTGGGAACATTACCATGAAAATGCCTTACCCTTTTTAACCAAGCTATATCAATCGATTATCGAACATGAAGATTATCAGCTGACAACATTCAGTGATTATCTGGATAAAACACCCGCAACCGAAAAACTGAACAAGCTAACGCCGGGATCATGGGTGTACGGCAATCTGTCCACCTGGATTGGTGATCGCGCCAAAACACGCGCTTGGGAGCTGTTGATTGAAGCCAAACATTGCTTTGATAGTCATATCGAGGGGCTCAGCGCGGAACAGCGCAGCGATGCTGAAGAGCAATTGCGCATCTGTGAAGGTTCCGATTGGTGCTGGTGGTTTGGTGATTACAATCCCGGTGCAGCGGTGCGAGATTTCGACAGGCTTTATCGTTTGCATTTGAAAAAGTTGTATCAGTTGTTGGGCTGTGTAGCGCCGAGCTCGTTGGATGATGATATTTCCATCGGCGGTGGTGATGCCGAAGGTGGTGGCACGATGCGCCGTGGTGGTGCCGACTCGTGAGCGGCTGGATTGATCGCCGTCGGTCGGCGGTTTTATTACACATTACCTCCTTGCCGGGGCCTTTTCATAAAGGTGTTCTAGGTGCAGAAGCGAAAACCTTTATCGATGATTTGGCCAATGCGGGATTCAGTGTCTGGCAGTTTTTACCGCTCGGGCCAACACACGGTCATGGCTCACCGTATGAATCGTTGTCGAGCTTTGCGGGCAATCCAGAATTGCTCGATTTGCGTGATTGTGTAAGGAGCGGCTGGCTGGAGGCCGATGCATGGCAGGGTGATTGCTCTGCTGAGCAGCATCGAGAGCTGCGCGCTCAAGCTGCACGTCAGTTCTGGCTTGATGTGGATAGCACTGCTGAACTCAAACATGAGCTTGAAAGCTTTCAGAGCAAGCATGCCTATTGGTTGCAGGATTATGCGTTGTTTGCCGCTTTGAAAGCGGCATCGGTGGATCATGCCTGGTGGCAGTGGTCAAAAGGCTTGCGGGACAGGGATGCAGCAGCACTGGGTGAAGCGAGAATCGAGCATGCCGATTTGATTCGCCGGATTATTTTTGAACAGTTTTTATTTGAACGCCAATGGCAGCAGTTGAAAGCCTATGCCGAATCGAAACAGGTGCAGATGTTTGGCGATTTGCCGATTTATGTGGCACATGATTCCTCCGATGTGTGGGCTGGACGTGAGTATTTCACCGTCAACGCCAAGGGCTTGTGTCAGGATGTGGCGGGTGTACCACCGGACTATTTTTCTGAAACCGGCCAGCGCTGGGGTAATCCCTTGTATCACTGGGAAAAAATGCAGGCCGATGGGTTCGGCTGGTGGGTACGTCGTGTGTCGCGTCAATTGGAATTGATGCACATGTTACGCATCGACCACTTTCGTGCGCTGGAAGCTTTTTGGGCGATTCCGGGTGAAAGTGAAGATGGTATTATTGGTGAATGGCGGCCAGCTCCCGGTGAAGCCATGTTGCAGACTCTGCAAGATGAATTGGGTGATCTGCCGTTGATTGCCGAAGATCTCGGTATTATCACCGATGAGGTCACCAAGCTACGCGAAGACTTTAAGCTGCCGGGTATGAAAATTCTGCAATTTGCCTTTGATGGCAATAGTGATAACCCGTATTTGCCGGATAGCTTTGGTGAAGATGCGGTGGTTTATACTGGCACGCATGATAATGATACGACCATGGGTTGGTTTGAAGCCAGCGATGAAAATACCCGCAACAATGTCATGCGAGTGTTGGATGCAAACCCAGAGGATATGCCTTGGGCGTTGATCGAGGCTGCCTTGAAATCGGCTGCTAAATTGGCCGTGATTCCGATGCAGGATTTGTTGGTCTTGGGTTCTGAAGCGAAATTCAATACGCCGGGTACGTTGGATAATAACTGGTCGTGGCGTTTATCTGCCCTGCCGGATCGTGAATCCGAATGCTGGACACGTTCAGCGCTGCTGAATCAGGCAACTCAGCGCATATAGTGCGCTGATCTTGAGCGTAGCTATCGGTTTGTTGTGAGCGCTTGGATAGCGGAGCTTATGTGATTTCGATGAAGCTTTCGCATTGTCGGGAAATATCATCAAACAAAGACTGATTGGCGGCGAGTTTTTCGATGCGCTTGATCGTAGCGCTTGATACGTCGGTATAGTTTTCCATGAACGTCGCTTTTGTTTGATCGCCATCGCTATCTTTGCGGACAAATAATTTTCCGCGCACATCGGCTTGATCGTGTACCAGTTCAAGCCAGTTTAACAATTCTACTTCGTGGTTTTCATTGGCATGATACCAGATGAATGCGTCAGGCATGACAGCTCCCTAATATGGTGATGTTTGTGTTATTTTCTAAGGTTAAACTTACATCCGATTCTGCTGTTTCAATGGCCAACAATGCGATGCCAAAACAATGGCCTTGATCATCGATGGCGGCGGATTTTAATTCACCAATATTGACGCTGCTGCGAATAGGGCAGGGTAGTTCGGTGGGTGTTCCATCGAGTTTCACACGATACAGTTTTTTCTTGATGCCGCCACGCCAATGCATGCGACTGGTGACCTCCTGACCGACATAACAGCCCTTGTTGAAATCAACGCCATCAAATTCAATCAGATTGGCATTGAGCGGATGCAGCTTTTCATTCCATTCGATACCGAACACAGGCAAGCCTTGCAGGATACGCAGAGCTTCGCATGCGCGGTCGTTGATGTCGTGTTGCGTGGTCGTAGGTGTTTCCATTTGCGTAGTGTCGCCAATGATCCAGTAGCCTGGCTGGCTGGTGTTGTGCATGAGCAGGGTAAAGCTGTCTTCGCCTTTTTTGCGACTGCACGACAGCCAGCTTTGCTTGCATGGCGGGAAGCCGAACGTATCGAGGTAGTCAGCCGCACCGGTTCCCTGGATAGTGTAAACGGCCAGAGAGTCGATGATGCCGATACGCAGTTGATGACCGAGTGCAAATTGGCGTAAACGCGCGACCGTTGCCACTGCATGGGAGGAGGGGGTGAGGATGATCAGTTCATCATTGTGACCTGCGAGAATGTACAATTCGGATACGGCTTTACCTTGCGGTGATAACAGGCAGCTATGAATGGCTTGCTGTTCGGTCAGCTTGTTGATGTCCTGAGTGATCTGGCCTTGCAGGTAGGTGCGGATATCTGTGCCGGATGCCTTGATGACCGACCACTGCGTGTTTTTAGCGATGATGTGTGTGTGTTGCAACTGCGTTGCTGTTGCTGTGGATAGAGTGGGTAATGACATGATTAGTTGGCCTCAATGCGTTGTACGCGATTTCCAATACCTGTAAACAGGGTGTAGCTGATACTATCCAATTGTGCGGCAACATCATTGGCGAGCAGATGTGTACCCCAGAACTCGACCGGATCACCCAGGCTGACGGGGGGCTGATGGCTGGTCAGTGGACTGATATCAACCATGGTATAATCCATGCACACGCGCCCGACAATGGGGCAGAGTCTGTCATGGATAAAAACCGAACCGGTATTGGATAAACCACGCGGCACACCATCGGCATAACCTAGGCTGATGGTAGCGATGCGCATGGACTGAGCTGCTAAAAAGTTGGCACCATAGGAGACCTGCTCTCCGGCAGTAATATCGCGCAATTGCATAATGCTGCCCATGAATGTCATGACGGGTTTGAGTCCAAGGGGGTGCGTTGCAATCGGTTCAATGCCATACAGGGCAATGCCGGGGCGTACGACGTGCATGGCTTGCTCGGGCATGGCGATGATGCCGGCGCTGTTGAGTAGCGAGCGGGGTAAATCCGTTGCGATGTGATCACACAGCCGGGTAAAGCTGTTGAGTTGCTGTTGATTCATCGGGTGGTCTGGTTGATCGGCACAGGCTAAGTGTGACATAAAACCACAGATATTGATGCCGGCTTGCTGGCATTGCACGAGCAATTGGGCGGGCTCTGCGGCACCGATTCGATTCATGCCGGAATCGATTTTGATCCATACATCGCCATGAAAGCCAGCTGCGTGTAGCCAATCGAGATGTTGCGCTGTTGTGATGAGCGGGGTCAATGCTGCGCGGGCTGCCAGTTTGGCATCATGCCTATTGAATAGACCGGACAACAACGTGATAGCGCTGTTATCTTGAGGTGGTAGAGCCTGACGCAGCGTAAAACCTTCGTCGGCATCGGTGACAGCGAAGCTTTGGCAGCCGGCATCGGATAGCGTTAAAGCAATCTGTTCCATGCCATGGCCATAAGCATTGGCTTTAACAACGGCCATGATCTCGGCTGAACCGATTTGTTGTTTGAGCAGGGCATAATTATGACGCAAATGATGATGGTTGATGAGTGCCATGCCACGGCTGTTTTTTGCTTGCTCAGGCAGCTTCTCTGATGATTGCAGAGGTGTTACGGAGGGGCTCATATAAACCTTAATCGTTGCTTAAAGATGATTGTTCTCCACTATTGATGCTAGATTTGCATGCCTGATGGCATGCTGGTGAGGAATAAGGCTAAGGCTGACCGAATCTCAACTAGCCTTCAAGCCAAGACTATTGATGACACGAGGATTGATAGAAAGGCGATTGATCGAAAGACTGGCGGCAACGATAGTGTCAGCATCAGGCATGTTGTGGCATTGAATTTGCTGGAGATATGAGTTGATTGGTAAGCTGCGTTGAATGACGCGGGCAAATGCGGGGCGGGAGATTTAACTGTGGACATGGTGGTGGTGTGATGGTTCAGCGATGGATGTGATGCGTTTTCGAGCACGTATGGGCAGAGCCTTGTTGCTTGTTGCCTTGTTAAGCATGCCAATGCATGTCTATGCCCTGGGTTTTGGAGCCATTGTGCTTGAAAGCCATTTGAACCAAAAGTTGCAAGCTCATATCCCGATGTTGCTGAACACATCGGATGATATCAATACGATTCGGGTTGAATTGGCCTCCGCCGATGAATACAAGCAGCTGGGTTTGCAATGGCAGGCGGAGCTTGCGTTGATTCGTGTATCATTGCATGGCAAACATTCAGAGCAACCGCTGGTACAATTGTCATCTGCAGAATGGATTCATGTACCGATGTTGTCCATTTTGCTGAAAGCCAAAAAGTCGGGTCGTGGTACGTATTTCAAACATTATCAATTGCTGCTTGATGCTGCCGAAGTATTGGCGCTGCGTCCGCAGCTAGCCCCATTGAATGCGGTAGCGACAAACATGGAAGCAAGCGTGGCATCAAGCGATATTGCGGCTTTACCTCATGCCGGAGACTGGGCGCGTATCTGGCGTTATGGGCCGGTGCAGCGTGGTGACAGTTTGAGTGAAATCGCTTATCGCTTGCGGGTAGACAAACGATTTAGCAACAGGCAAGTGATGTTGTCCTTGTACGAAAACAACCGGGATGCTTTTGGTGGCGGAGACATCAATCGTTTAATCAAAGGGGTTTGGTTGAATGTGCCGAGCGCGGCAGTGGTGGAACAATCTTCCGGTCAAGCGGCGATGCAAAAACTGACTCAGTTGCTGACAAGGCAAAAGCAGGTAGAAAAAAAACGTGTTGGAATTGAGCCTGTTAAGCTTGAGTCTGTTAAACGTGAAGCTTTACAAGGCTCTAAGCAACAGCGTAAATCCGCAAAACTAGATGCGACTGCCAACGCTTCTAGTGCGCCGTCGCTGCGTTTCAGTGGTAAAATATCCATGCAAGGCTTGGATGATGGCAAGACCGTGACGGCCTTAAGACAGGGTTTTGATCAACAGTTCGCCAGCATTCATCAGCGTATGATGGCGGGTAAACTGCAAATGGCGAAGCTGGACGATACGGTGTCCAGTCTTAATGTGTCGATGCAGGTGGTGAAGCAGGATATTCAAGTGATGAAACGGGATATCGCAATTATTAAAACACATACGGCAGGCTCATCGAATGCATCATGGATGAGCTGGCAAGTGCTGTTGATTGCTGCTTTGATGCTTATTATCATTGTACTGTTAGTGATGGTGTTGCGCAAAGAAAAGCGCGACGATGAGGCGGATGTTTTGTCGGCTTCTGATGATCCGAGTAAGGCTCAGTTGGTTGAAAGTGAGCAAGATGAATATGAACAGATTGAAGATGAGCAGATTGAAAGTGAGCCGATTGAAAGTGAACGCGTTGAGAATAATCGGATTAAAGCTGAACGCACTGAAAATCTGCCGGATGACGATCAGAACGCCGTGCCTGAATCTCATCCCGTGCATCACAATGATCGAGTTCATGATCAAAACCGTGAGATTGAATTTATACCGGAACTGCAATCCCCATCGCCAATGGCTAAAGAGAATTCCAATCTATCCAAAACCCCCGAGTTGCGCTTAAGTCATGCATCTGCGCCGTTGGCGGAGGCTGTGATTCAGTTGTTGAATCAGATTGAAGAAAGCCTCGGTCAATGTGAATTTGAGCAGGCTGAGGGGCTACTTCAGCAAGTTGACGAGCAGTGGCCTGATTCTCTGCGAGCATCGGCGTTGAAGGCGCAGTTGTATTATGAAACAGACCGCCAAGCCGAGATGCATGATTTAATCAATAACATCAGTTCAACATCGGATGAACAGCGCTGGGAACAGTTTTGTTACTTTTTGCCATCACATGTATGGAATGCTTGTTTTGGAGATGGGGCATCAGCAGCATTTCCTCCGAGGTCGGATCAGGCATAAGACTGGCAGTGATGAGGTAGAGGACTATGGATCAAAAAGCATTGCACATTCCGGCTCGGAAAAATCATCGTCATCAGGGCGTGACCATTAAACTGATGAACGGGGATCAGATCGAAGGGCACATGCTGGGCTTTTCACCGATCATGAATACCTTGCATTTCTTTGAGGCGAATGATGCAGGTGAGAGCAGCTCTCGACGTTTGAATGTCGAAGACATTGTTTTTGTCGCGCTGCATCATATGGATACTGCAACGGCAGAATTTTCGGCGACGCAGCAGTTGCAGCAAATGGATGAGTTGAAGGTGATCACTGTTAACCTGGATAGTTTTGATGTGTTTGCTTCTCCGGCCATGTCCAACACACCCGGTTTTTTTGCTATCGGGGCGGGTGATGACTTACCCTATGAACGTGTCTTTTTTTATCATCATGGTATTCGTTATCAGGAAAAGCCGGAACGCTTGGGGGATTTGTTAATCGACCAAGAGAGTATTGCTTCGGAAGATCTGAGACTGGCTTTGAAGATTCAGTCGGAAAGTATGCCATCGCTGGGTGATGTGCTGAAAGAGCAGGGCAAAGTGCAGGAAAAAGACCTCGACCAGGCCTTGGAAGTGCAACATCGTCAGCGCATGAAAATGGGTGATTTGTTAATTGAGCAGGATCTGGTGACCGCCGATGAGGTGCAGGATGCTTTGGATATACAAGGCGATTCGAAGGATAAACCGCTGGGTCATATCTTGATTGAAGAAGGTAAAGTTAAGGGTAAACATATTGATACCGTGCTCAAGATCCAGAGTCGCAAAAAAATGCGTTTGGGTGAGATTCTGATTGAGGCTGGGTTGATTAACGAGGATGATGTTCAGTTCGCTTTGGAGCAACAAAAGCTCAGAGGCAAACGCATTGGTGAAGTGTTGTTGGATTCGCATGCGATTACGGAAGATGAACTGCTCATAGCCTTGGCAAAAAAGTTTCGGCTGCCTACTGTCGATTTGGATGCTTATGAGATTAACCCTGCGGCCGCAACAGAAATTGCCCGGGAAGTGATTGAAAAATACCAGATTATTCCGATCGATACGGATAGTCATTCGCTGACTATTGCACTGGCTGATCCCATGGGTCTGGAAGCTTACGACGAGATCAGCTTCAATACGGGCAAAAAAGTACATGAAGTGATGGTCAAGGCATCGCAGTTAAAAGATAATATCAAAGTATTGCTGCAAGAGAACTTGGCCGATGAAGAGCTCTCCTGTGAGTTTCTGCATTTGGAAGGGGGAGACTCCGATGAGCCGGTCAATGAACTGGAGATTACCCAATCTGCTGAAGATGTGCCGATCGTACGTTTGGTGAATCGTATTATTCGTAATGGTTTGCGTAAAAAAGCATCGGATATTCATATTTTACCGCAGGCCAAAAAAATCACCCTGGCGTATCGTTTGAATGGCCAGTTGTTGTCGGAAAATGCGCTGGAGAAGAGCTTGTGCAAGCAGATTGCTGCACGCATTAAGATTTTGTGTGGCATGGATATTGCCGAACAGCGTTTACCGCAAGATGGCCGTTTGCAGTTGCGTGATGGTAAACATAAATACGAATTCCGTGTTTCGTGTATTCCCAACGCATATGGTGAGTCGTTGGTCTTGCGTGTGTTGAACAAAGAAATGGCGGTTGAGCTCGATGTGTTGGGGCTGCGTGAAGAGGATATGAAGCAGTTATCGATTATGGCGCGCAAGCCTTATGGCTTGGTGTTGGTGACAGGCCCCACAGGTTCCGGTAAATCGACTACCTTGTTTGCCTTGCTTAAATCGATTTCGCATTTGCCCGCTCACATTCTAACGATCGAAGATCCGGTCGAATCGGAAATTGATGATGCCAATCAAATCCAAGTCAATCATAAAATCGGTATGACCTTTGCGCGGGTGTTGCGCAATGTGCTCAGGCATGACCCGGACATCATTATGATTGGCGAAATGCGCGATCCGGAAACGGCCGAGATCGGTGTTGAGGCGGCGCTCACCGGCCATTTGATGTTTTCTACCCTGCATACCAATTCGGCTGTCGATACGATTATTCGTTTGAATGATTTGGGCATCCCAAATTACCTGATTGCACCGGCATTGCTGGGCATTATCAGTCAGAATTTGTTGAAAAAACTCTGTGTGGATTGTCGTCAAACATTATCAGCCGATGATCCGGCCTTTGAAATGGTCGGTGATCTCGGCTTTGATGTGCCGAAGGCGTTATATAAAGCGGTCGGTTGTGAACACTGCAATCAGACCGGTTATTCTGGTCGGGTGATGTCGTATGAGTTTCTGGTGGTCAATGAGAAGGTTAGGCAAGCGATTCATGACGGCGTGAAAGGGCAAGAGATGCAGCGCATTGCGGCGGATAGTGGCATGCAGGCCAAATCAGTATCGGCACTAAAAATGGCTGCCGAGGGCACTATTGATTATAACGACTTCATTTATTCGGTGATGTAGCGCTTGTTGTATAGAACAGCCATGTCGAGATGGGTAGTGTGCTGCCGATGACTGATTCCCATGCTCTTTTTCGTTTAATTAATGACGCGCATAGTCCGTTGGGCGATATGTTTTTTGGTACGATTACGGGGCTCGGCGATGGTTTGATTATTGCCCTGCTGTGTTCCCTGCTGATGTTGTTTCGCTTGCGGTTGGGTATGGCGGCCTTACTGGCCTTTATTGTGTCTGGTTTGTTGGCTCAGCTACTTAAACGTATCTTTGATATGCCGCGACCACCGGCTGTGTTGGAACATGTGCATGTGCTGGGGCATAGCCTGAGTTCGCATAGCTTTCCCTCCGGCCATGCCACATCGGATGGGGTGATGGTTCTGCTGGCGTTTTGGTTATGGAATCGTCGGGATTGGCGCAGTTGGGGCGTGGCAGGATTGTTTGTGTTGGCAGCGATTGGTCGCATTTATGTTGGGGTGCATTTCCCACTCGATGTGGCGGTGGGCTTGCTGCTCGGCATCGTTACGATGGCTGTGTGTTATGTATGGTCAAAGCGCTGGCCAGTGGAAAGATGGCAGGAATCGCCATGGTCGTGGAAAATCCCCGGTTTTATTGTGGCTGTGGAAGCTGCCGTATTGGGGCTGGGTTATCATGTGCAGCCATCGACGGCACAATCGTTGGCGCTTATCATGCCGGTAGCGGCATTGTTTATTATGATGCATGTATGGAAGGGGAAACTTGGCCACAACGGATGATATAAAAAATACCGAAACAAAGGTTCATTTTGAACGGCTGGAAAAGCCAGACCGGGTGGAAGGAATATGCAATCTGTTGCTCCGGCGAGGCCGGTTGACACCGCATGTGCTGGTGTTGTGTCCGGATGATAGTTTCGCCGCACAATTGAATGAACGCTTGTGGACGATTCATGCCGAATCCTTTCTGGCTCATGATCTGGCAGGTTCTGATGTTGAAAAAAATGCGCAGCAGCCGATCTTGCTGGCGACTTCTATTGTACGGGATAATGCCGCTCCGGTGTTGATCAATGGTGGTTTGGAAGTGCCGCCCGATGTGTCCGGCTTTGTGCATATTGTGGATTTTAATGATAGCTGGGATGAATCATTGATACAGGCGGCGCGTGAGCGCTACCGCACTTATTGCCAAATGGGCATGAAACCGAGTTATCTGGAGAAAAAGGGGTGAATATGGACGAGGAACGCCGGCAGTTTATTCGCCACCCTGTGGATGCTCCAATTCAGATTTCACCCCAATCGAGTGATATATTGCAGCATATCTCGATGTCCGATGTGGGTGAGGGTGGTGTTGCTTTTATCACCAACGTGGCCTTTGAAGATGGTGTGATTTTGAAGATTCTAGTGCCGCATGTGAATCCACCCTTTGAGGCATCGTGCATTGTCTGCTGGCGGAGAATATGCGGTGATCAATTTGAAGTGGGTGTGAGGTTTTTGGATGAGGGTAGTCGTTTCCGTGTACGCATGGTGGAGCAGGTCTGTCATATCGAAAATTATCGCAAACAAGCGGCTGCCGAGGGGCGAGTTCTGAGTGGTGAAGAGTCAGCCCAAGAGTGGATCGGTAAATATGCGGCAAGCTTTG
>CAZKHV010000024.1:0-11474 GCA_964552605.1 uncultured Zetaproteobacteria bacterium
ATGTAATATCATGTTTAATGGCTTGACCAAGGCTGTATGATTGTTCGCTATTTTGTTGCTGTATTTGTTTTATTGCTGCCTGTTGCTCTCCATGCAGCAGAGTGGGTTGAAATCCCTGAAGGTAGTTTTTTGATGGGCAGTACGCCGAGTCAGATTGAAGCCGCTTACCGTATCAGTGCGGCGGGTTATGGTCATGAGGGTGTGCGTGAAGCGGGTTGGTTTGATCATGAGTCACCGCAGCAAGGCATTTATTTGCCAAGCTTTCGTATTCAGAAAACACCGGTAACACAGGCTGAGTATGCAGGTTTTGTTCATGCTACGCAGCACGCTGCACCGTTTGTGGATGCCAAAACGTGGCGTTCCTACGGGCTAGCCCATCCTTATCATCATGTGTTGCCTTATCTCTGGGGTGGTGATCAGCCGCCGGCGGATAAAGGCAATCATCCGGTGGTAGTGGTGTCGTATGCGGATGCTCGGGCTTATGCGGTCTGGCTGTCTCAGCATTCGGCTCGAAACTATCATTTGCCCAGTCATGCGCAGTGGGAAAAGGCTATGCGTGGCAGCGATGGCCGGCAGTATCCATGGGGCGATGCTTATGATGCGCGGCGTTTAAACAATAGTGACCGGGGGCCGTTTGCAACGACTGCCGTTGGAGCATATCCAAACGGGGCAAGCCCTTATGGTGTTCTGGATGGGGCCGGCCAGGTGTTTGAGTGGACAGCGAGCCAGGCGGGTGTGGGGATGCAGGTGGTGAAGGGTGGCAGTTGGGATGATCATGGTGGTGTATGTCGCCCGGCTGCATTTCATTCGCGTCCGGTAGATTTGAAACATATTCTGATCGGCTTTCGTTTGGTGGAGGAGATTCAGACGAAATAATTGATACCGTTCATGGGTGGTCATTGCTGCTTATGTTTGTAGCATCTGTCTTAGTGCAGAAGCTTAAGCCTTTTTGCCAGCAACGGATAAAAAAGGATGTTTATGCAACATTATGATGTGTTGGTGATTGGTTCAGGGCCTGCGGGTCAACATGCTGCGATTCATGCAGCCAAACATGGCAAGAGCGTTGCGCTGATTGAACGTAAACCTCGCATCGGCGGAGCCGGCCTGCAAACCGGTACGATTCCGAGTAAGGCGTTGCGTGAAATTGCATACAGCACCACCATGGGAGCCAGCCATGGCATGCGCAGTGCGTATCCGGATATTCGTCGCCAGCATGATTTCTTAACCGAGGCGATTCGTAAAAAAGATGTCATTATCGATAAGCAGGAATCGGTTATTCTCAATCAGTTGATGCGTCATGCGGTGACCTTGATTCCAGGTGAGGCGGGATTTCATGATGAGCATACGCTGTGTGTACAAAACTCACAGGGTGGAAAGCAATTCTTGCAAGCCGGAGCGATTATTTTGGCCACCGGTTCACGGCCACGGCGGCCGGAGCATATCCCGTTTGATAAGAAGCGGGTGTTGGATTCCACTTCGATTTTGAAGATGAAGCACTTGCCGAAAACGTTAACTGTTATGGGCGGCGGTGTGATTGCCTGTGAATTTGCCACGATTTATGCATCGCTCGGTGTCGAAGTCAGTCTGGTGGATAAACATACCCATGTGTTGCCTTTTTTATGCCGTGATATATCCGAAACCCTGCAAACGGCGATGCTCAATATGGGTATTCAATTTTATTTGCAGCGTGATGTTGCATCGATTTCGTGTCATGAACATGGCGTTTGTATTTGCAGTGATGATGGCGCGCTTGAGAGTGATTGTTTGTTGTATGCGCTAGGGCGTGTGCCGAATGTTGAAGGCTTGGGCTTGGATAGAGTCGGTATCGAATCGGGCGCGCGTGGCTGGTTGGAAGTTAATAAACATTTCCAAACCAATATCGCCCATATTTATGCGGTGGGTGACTTGATTGGCTCACCTTCGCTGGCCGCAACCGGTATGGAGCAGGGGCGCATTGCCTCCATGCATGCCTGCCATGCCGAATCGAATATTACGTTTAATCATCTGCCGATGGCGATTTATACGATTCCTGAAGTGGCATGGGTGGGTAAAACCTCGATAGAACTGGATGAACAGGGTTGTGATTATGTCACCGGTTATGCCAGATACCGTGAAACAGCGCGGGGCCAGATCATTGGTGATCAGAATGGCATGTTGAAATTACAGGTGGATAAAACCAGCCGCCAATTGCTCGGTGTGCATATTGTCGGAGAACTGGCCAGTGAGTTGATTCATATTGGCCAACTGGTGATGAATACGGGGGGCACGGTGGATATGCTGGTTGAACATGTGTTCAATTATCCAACTCTGGCGGAGTGTTATAAAATAGCCGCACTTGATTGCAGTGATCAATTGGAAGTTGCACGCAGTCTGAATAAAAAAAGCCACCAGTGTTGAAGCTGGCGGCTTGGTGTAGTGCTTCAAAAATTGTTGCAGCGATGCTGCGCGAAGTATTTTAAAACTGATACGAGGCGGTGGCGGTGAAACCATTCACATCCATGCCTTTAAAGGCAGCTGTATTTTTCGTTGCAGCATCAGCATTGCTGGAATAACGCACCCATTCCGCACCGACTTTTAATTGATCCATGATTTGATAAGCAGCACCAATACCATAACTGAAGCCGGTGTTGGTGGACGATGCCTGAATGACGGAAGCAAGCGGTGTGAAACTTGTTTTGATGCTGGTCAGACCGACAAGGCCATACAGTTCAAAATCAGAACTGATGGCAATTTTTGGTTTGGCAAAAACAGACAAAAACCAATCGACTTTAAATGTTTCGGTCAATGGGCCTAATTCTTCGCGTTCTTTTTTACCTGTTAAGCCGGCACGAAACTCGGCAGCAAAATATTCATGCAACTCAGCACCTGCGAATCCGTAACCACCAAAAGTAACTTTTTTATTTGCCCCCGGGTCGAGTTCAAAGACACCGAGTCCAACACCGGCATAGGGCTTGATCTCAGTAGCAGAAGCATTGCTGCTGAACATCAGCAGTAGGGTGACAAAGGATAATATTAGTTTATTCATCGAGTTCTCCAGTTTTTCTGGTATTATGGAGAGCGCTTTCATTATCTCAAACATAATTTTTTTAGGGGTATTGAGTCTGCGACAGCTTGTTGTTCAGGCTTATCGCACGGCAACCCAAATCGTATGTTTGCTGCCGATTTGGGTTTTATGGGCACGCACACGATGTTCGCTGACATCAAAACCGATTTTTCTCAAGCGCTGGGTGAAGGATGGGTCGGGGAAGCCCGACCATACGGTAAGTACACCACCGGCTTTGAGGGCATCAAAGGCTCGGTTGAGCCCACGCAGACCGTATAGGGAATCGTTATCATCAACAGTAAATGCATCCGGCCCATTATCAACATCAAGCATAATGGCATCGAAGCCATTGCGACGCTTGGCCATGACCTTACCAACATCATCGATGAGTACATCAACCCGCTCATCTTCAAGGGGGCAACCGGCCAAGATACCCAGATGTTCGT
This sequence comes from uncultured Zetaproteobacteria bacterium, assembly GCA_964552605.1. GTDB lineage: Bacteria > Pseudomonadota > Zetaproteobacteria > Mariprofundales > Mariprofundaceae > Mariprofundus. Next base: position 3,490 of record CAZKHV010000024.1, read on the forward strand.
AATTCCAACGTACGACCGCAGGCATGAGTTCGGCTACACTTGCTTTTGCAGTATCACCGAGATGCGAAAGAGCAGCGGCAAGTGTGAAGCCCATGCCAAGGCCGCCGACCAACACATGGGCGTTTTTTCGTTTGGCGATGGGCTTGCACGCAAGTTCCGCCAGCACATCTTCGGAATGGTGCATGCGACTGTTCATTAAATCACCGGCTTTATCAACGCGAATCGAGAATTCCATGCCGCGTTGATACAGGCGCAGGGTGGCACCGTGTTCGGTTGCTGTGTCGAGTAGTCGAAAAGGAATCATGGGCGGCAAGCTTCCTCCAGCTTGCGCACAGTGCAAGTGTAGTGATTGGTCTATAGTGTGGCAGCTATAGATTATGCTTTATTGCTGTTTGTGCTTGCATAAGCAGCAACAGGAGGATTTGTGCTGGAATCATTGGCTTTGGATATTTGGCATCTGTGGTTGCTGGCCGCGTGTTTGATTACGGTTGTCGAATTGTTGCTGGTCGGCTCGTATTATTTATTGGCGCTCTCGGCTGGTGCTGTGGTGGTGGGCGGCGTGGCTGCATTTGTGGATCTCTCTATGACAGCGCAATGGCTTGTATTCACACTGGCAACGATCATCGCAGCGCTGTTGATGCGCTATTTGCGCACTCCCGTACAACACGATGATATCTCACATATGGTTGGTAGCTTGGTGCGTGTCGTCGATACGATCTCACCGCGTGGACGGGTGATGTATAAGAGTGTGACATGGGCTGCAGAATCAACAGAGAAACTGGAAATAGGTGTTTCAGCACGCATTATCGATGTGCATGGTAGTACATTGTATGTGACCAGAGTCGAGGAGGATAAATAATGGAAATGGTGATGATTGCGGCTGCATTGATGGTCGTGGTAGTTGTATACAAAGGCATTGTGGTGATTCGGAATTCCGAGCGCATGGTGGTTGAACGCTTGGGTAATTATAACCGCACCTTAATGCCGGGCATCAATTTTATTATCCCGTTTTTGGATAAACCGCGTGAGTTTATCTGGAAGAGTGAAGCGACACCCGGCGGGCTGGGGCGCTTGTTGGGCGATTCAGGTGAATCGACGTATTCAAAGCTGCAGCATGTGACACGCATTGATATTCGTGAAACGGTGTTGGACTTTCCATCACAAACCGTGATTACACGCGATAATGTCAGCATTGAAATCAATGCCCTGTTGTATATTGAGATTACCGATCCGCATGATGCGGTGTACCGGATTGCCAATCTGCCCAATGCGATTGAAAAACTGGCACAGACCACATTGCGTAGTCTGGTGGGTGAAATGGAATTGGATAAAACGCTTTCATCACGTGAGGATATTAATGCACGTTTACAGGTTACCCTCGATGAGGCGGCGGATGATTGGGGTGCGAAGGTTAAGCGTGTGGAAGTGCAGGATCTAAATGTACCGGGAGAAGTGCAGGCGGCCATGGAGAAGCAGATGCGGGCTGAACGTGATAAACGTGCTTCAATTCTGGAGGCCGAAGGCTTGCGCCAATCGGATATCCTGAAAGCGGAAGGAGAAAAGCAGGCGGCGGTACTGGTGGCTGAAGGCAACCGGCAAGCGCGTATTCTGGAGGCGGATGGTGAAAAAGCTGCTCTGGATAAACTCAAAGAGGCGCTGGGTGAGCAGGGCTTTAGTCAATATCTGATTGCCATCCGTTATCTGGACACGCTCAAGATAATTGGTGCTTCCGGGGCCGGCGACAAAACAGTATTTATGCCGATTGATGCCACGGCCACACTCGGCGCTATTGGCGGCATTAAAGAGCTATTTGGGGCAAAGTAACAGCAGAGTCGTTGCCGAGTCATACCAATGAAAAAAGATCAGCGCCAACGCATTGTTGACCGCCATCGCGATAGTTTCACACGCCACGGTCATCATGCCAATGCCTTGTATTGGAGCAGTAAAGAAATTCAGGAGACTCGTTTTCGGGTGCTGGCCGAGATCGGTATTAAATCCGGCGATTCGGTACTTGATGTGGGTTGTGGGTTTGCCGACTTTAAAAGCTGGATCGAAGCGCAGGGTGCGTCTGTCGATTTCACTGGCATTGATTTATCGCCCGATTTGATTCGCGTGGCCGAAAGGAACCACCCCGATGCCCGATTGCTCTGTGGGGAGTTGTTTGATTTCCAGTTTGAGCCGGGTTGTTTTGATTGGGTGATTCTCTCCGGTGCGATGAATGAACAGCTGCATGACGAGGGTGTTTATGCTCGTAAGATGATTGCTGCGATGTTTGCCCTGTGTAACAAGGGGCTGGCCTTTAATCTGTTGGATGCACGCACGATTAAGGCTCATGATTTGCAAAGCCTTGAACCGCAGGAAATCGAGACATACTGTCAAAGTCTTAGTGCCGACGTGATCTTGCGCGATGATTATTTAGCCAATGATTTCACGATTTACATGACCCGTTGATAGCCAGCCGTATGAATGCTGTTTTATCGCTGCATCTATTTCTGAATCATGCAGCTTAGCGTTCGTAAAGGAACTCCGTGCCCATCTCGACAATAAACTCTACCCGGCGATTTTTGGCACGACCTTCCTTTGTGGCATTGGATGCTAGCGGCATGGTGTCGGCATAACCGGTGGCGTGTAATCTGTTTTGGGCGATGCCGAGATTGATCAGTGCTTCAACGACGGTGGCAGCGCGGGCGCTGGATAATTCCCAGTTGGATTTGAAACGGCCATGTCGGAGGGGGATATCATCGGTGTGACCCGCGACTTCAATTTTACCGCGATAATTATGCAGCACGTTGGCGATGTTTTTAAGCATCAACATGGCTTTGGGGCTCAAGTGGGTGCCGGCGGCATCAAACAGCATGCTGGCATGCATTTGCAGACGCACTTGGCCCGGTGATAATTTATAATCCATCACGCCACCTAATGCATTGCTGCCCAGAATACGTTGCACATTATCTTCCATGCCTTTTTTCTGGCCCTGACGCTGAATCGTGGCGTTATCCGAGGCGGTTACGCCTTGGCTGGCTGACTTCTGTGGTGAGGAGGGAGCTTGCATTTTCACACCGGCTTTGGAGTGACTGATAGCCCCCATGATAATGAACAGTGCTAATAACAAGGTCATTAGATCCAGATAGGCCACCATCCAGCCATCTTGGGTGACGCTTTGGCTGTCCGTATTGTCATGCATATCCATTTCAGGATCAGCCAGGATATGACTGCGGATGCTCTCCATATTGGAGGCAGCCAACGGAGCTGATTTGTCGTTATTGCTGTTCATTAGAAATCAGCGTCCAGGTTGCGTTGGCGTTCGTTGCTCTTCTTTTTGGTGGGGCGCAGTTCATCGGTGAAGGAGCTGCTTTCTCCGCGCAATTCATCATCGTGCTGAGCGGAAAAGGACTTGAGTGTTTCGCGAATAAATACCGGGCTGCGATTGCCTGCTAATAGAATGGTGCCTTCGACGATCATGCGCATAATCATGGCGCGTTTTTCGGTGCGGCGTTCAATTTTGATGGCGATGGGTTTGAAAATCAGATTGGAGAGTACGAGTCCATACAGCGTGGTCATCAGTGCGACAGCCATATTGTGGCCGACATTGAGCAAATCCGGACCGTTCATGCCGTAGAGCATATTGACCATGCCGACGAGGGTACCAAACATACCGAAGGCGGGTGCATAAACGCTCATGGTGTGAAAGATATGTGCTTCGGCGCGTTCCTGTTCGCGCAAACGTTTGATGCGCCACTGCAGAATATTGACGATTTCATTGGGGGCAGTGTTATCAATGACCAGCTGGATGGCGGTCTTTAAAAATGGATTGGCGATGCGTTCAAGCTGATCTTCAATGCGTGCCAAATCACCATGGCGGCGCAGACGGGCGGCATGGGCTATTTCAGAAATATCATCGCGTATGGAATATTCGGTGTTGCGAAAGACATGGCCGAGTACCCGCCATACCTTGGCCAGTTCGGCCGTCGGAAAGCTGACTAGCGTGGCTGCGATGGTGCCACCAATCACAATCAATAAACCCGGCAGATTGATGTAAACACCGGGCTCTACGGCCGAGAGAAAGATCGATGCAACGATCAGCCCGAGTCCCGCCAGAATGCCTGCAATAGTCGATAGATCCATGGTGCTCTCCTGTGGGGTGATGAACGCATAGCCCTGCCGATGGTTTGCAAGGGTATTGATTATATCCTGCTAATTAGCAATTTTGCGGCCAATAATTGGCTGGTAGGCAATACAACGATGGGCGGTAGCGCGATTGCCCTGGCTGAGAGCTAGATCTGGGTTGGCAGGTCTTATGCTATATCTATTGCTCATGCATTATGTGTTCGTTTCAGCGCTGTGAGCATTGATGTTTTTTTGTCGTTAGAAAAGGGGATATATATGTCACTGCGTATGCTTTGGAGTTTACTGACAATCTTTTTGGTCGCCATGGTGGCGATTATCATGATGGTCAGTATTGCGCATATCGAAAAAAAGGCATGGCAGGAAAGTGAGGATCAGCAAGCCCGGTTATTGTTGAGTCTTCTGTCCGATGAATTGAAGATGCCGATGGTGGCGGTATCAAAACCTGAAATCGATAGTCTGATTAACATGTTTATGCATCAGGCTGCAGGCACATCGGTTTTTGTGCGCTGGGCCAATGGTGATAGTGAGAAATATGGTGATGGTGCAATTCCTGCCGATATTGAACTCCTCTCCAAATTGCCGGTTGGAGCCGCCCAAGTGCCAGGTCAGGACAAGTGGTATGCCACTGGCATCAATTATAACGCAATTCATTTGGCCAGCATTGCAGTGAAGTTTCCGGGCAAATCATGGCGTGATAACGATTTGCAGATTAAATTGGATTTGACCATTACTGCCGCCATGATCGCCTTGTTTGCATCCTTGTTGGTGTATGGCTTGAGTGGTCGTATGGTTAAACAATTGCGCTTGTTGGCAATGGCATCCAAACGGGTGGCTAGTGGCGATTTTTCGGTACAGATACCGATTTATTCATCGAACGAATTTGGTAAATCCTTTCACCAGTTCAATAAAATGGTTTCCAAGCTGGAACACCGCGAAAAAGTGTTTGATTTGTATGGTCGTTATCAACGCCCGAATCTGGTGGCCGATGAATACGATCGCAATACGCGTCTGGACACAGCTGATGCGCGTGAAGTCAGTATTTTGGCGCTTAATATGGGCAATTTCGATAGTTTTATCGAGCAATGCAATCATCAGGATGTGGTGGCGGATTTGAATCGGGTGTTTGCTCTGTTTCAGCAGATTGTACACGCCTTTGGTGGCCATGTGGATCAGGTGTTGGGTGATCGCATGATTGCCGTATTCAACCATCCATTTGATTTGAAGTCGCATGAGAATCAGGCGGCCAAGGCTGGCTTAGCTTTGCTTGAAGCCAGCGCTCAACTCAATGTGGACATGCCTGAATCCAAGCGCATGCTGTTTACAGCAGGGCTGGCTATTGGTGAAGTGATTGTTGGCCATTTGGGTGTGGGACGCAGAAAAGAATTTACTGTTCTGGGCGCACCTGTGACGTTGGCTATGCAGTTGGCAGGGGTGGGTGATGGTTCATGCGTTGCAGCTCAATATGGCACCATGTTGTCGTTGGGGCATGGCTTTAAACAGAAAGATTTGGGGCAGCAGGTGCTCGCTGATGGCCATGAATTACGCTGCATTCATATCCTGCCGGGTGAAGCCTATGTCAGTCAGGAGGTTGAAGAAGTGGTGGCAAAAGCCTTTAAACGCTCGGAGCCGGAAGCGCATGATGCCGATGAAGGTTGGTGATCAGGCACGGATTCGACTCGTTATTCAGCGTCGTTTCGCAGGGATGATATCGCAGCGGGGGAGTGTTTTACTCCCCGCAAACTCTGTCCTCGGCGCGGTGGATTGATGTAATTAATCTCCAGTGCAGATGCGCTCGACCAATTGCTTGGTAGTTGGTACGAAACCATTGGCATAAAAAGGATCTTCGGCAAAACGATAGGCGGCGTGGCCGGCGAACATCAGATTATTATCCGGATCATCGCCGTGGGCGATTTGTTGCAGGGTTTTCTGAATGCAGAAACTGCGTGGGTCGGCTTTGTGGCCGGTTGTGCCGCGCTCGTTGGCAGCCCAGTTGCTGAACTTGCACATCGACAAACAGCCCATGCAATCGAGTTGATCCTGACGGATTTCGCTGGCTTTATCGGGTGATACAAAGATCAGCGTGGAGTCGGGTGTCTGCAATGCCTTGGTGAATCCAGAAGCAATATAGCTTTGGGCTTGTTTAAGGCCGTGTTGGGTTAAAAACACTTCTTTGTTGCGTACGCCAAACGCAAAGGCTTCGGTATGATCATCGGCCGGATGATCCACAAAAGCGAGTTCCCTATCGGAGCGCTCATACAGCTCTTGCAGAAAGGGGGTATGCACGGCGGAGGAATAAAAGCCGGTCGGTGAAAAGCGATTCAAACTGATGTCACCTTTTTTCAATCCTAATAATCGTTGCCGCCATAAATCGGAAATCGGGCTTTCCTGAGTGAGCAAGGGGCGTGTACCAAACTGGAAGGTGATGGGACCAATTTCCGGATTATCTAACCAATTCGACCATTCGCGTAAAAACCATACACCGCCAGCCATAACAATCGGCACGTTCTGCAAGCCGAAATCATTCATCGTTTTACGTAGTGCGGCCACACGCGGGAATGGATCTTCCGGCTTATCAGGGCTTTCGGAATTGGATAGACCATTGTGGCCGCCAGCCAGCCATGGATCTTCATACACTACACCACCCAGCCATTCGGGTAATTTACGATACGAGCGCAACCACAGCGCACGAAAAGCGCGGGCGGATGAAATGATGGGGTAATAATGCACACTATGTTTAGCGGCTAAAGGAGCCAGCCTGAATGGCATACCCGCACCGCACGTAATGCCGTGAATTAAACCCTTGGCACCTTCCATCACGCCTTCCAATACGCGTTCAGCACCACCCATTTCCCACAGCACATTCATGTGCAAACGGCCTTCGCCACCGGAAACTTCATGGGCTATTTTAGCTTGCTTGATGCCGCCGCTAATACCTTGTGCGACCAGTTCTTCAAAACGTTCCATGCGGCTGCGGCCAGCATAGACGGTGCGGATGACTTCACCATTGTCATCCATTTCATCCGCGTTTACGGCGGAGAACGTGCCGATGCCACCTGCGGCAGCCCACGCGCCTGAGCTTTCGCCAGTGGATATGGCGACTCCTTTGCCACCTTCAATCAATGGTAGCACTTCTTTGCCTGAAATCATCATGGGTTGCAGTTCAAATGACATGAGTTGTTCCTTGGTTCTCCTGCACACGCAGAAGATTAATAATTACTCTGAATTTGGGCAATCTAGCAAAGGCGGCTGACAGTAGCAAAGCTGGTGATAGGCTGCCGGCATGGGAAATTTAAATTGTTACGCTGTAGTTGTGCCGGGTCTTGAAGGTATTGCTGCCGATGAGCTGCATGAGTTAGCTGCAGATGATGTTCAAATGGGTGATGGCGGCATCGCATTCACCACTACGATGGATGGCTTGTTCCGCATCAATCTGCGGGCTAGAACCATGACGCGGATTCTGATTCGCTTGGCAAGCTTTCGAGCTTTGTCGTTTCCGGAGCTGTATAATAAAGCTAAAAAAGTGGCATGGCAGCAGTATGTCTCTACGGGTGTGTCGGTGGCCGTTCGAGCATCGTGCAAGGGTTCGAAGCTGATGCATTCCGGGCGGGCTGAAATGGCGCTGGCCGATGCTATCCGCGATAAAATCGGTTTCGAAATGGCCGCGGCGGATGCACAGCATCAACAGCAGATTTTGTTACGCATTGATAACAACCAATGCACGATCAGCCTCGATGTGTCCGGAGAACGTCTGGATCGGCGTGGTTATCGTCTGCATTCGGGTAAAGCTCCGGTGCGTGAAACCATTGCTGCGGCGATATTGCGCTGGATGGATTGGCCGGGGAATAAGCCGAACGAGA
>CAZKHV010000025.1:0-11380 GCA_964552605.1 uncultured Zetaproteobacteria bacterium
GCCAACAACAAACCCGATGGTACGCAATATGTCAGCCGCGCAGCCCTTGCCACCACGCTGGCCGCTGAAACGCATTTGCCTATCGCAGATATTCGCGCCATTTTGAAACAAGCCACCTTCCAACCGGAAATCGTCAAACGCATGAATGGCCAATGGGAAGCACAACCCTATGTAAAATATCGTCCGCTATTCATCAAGCCGAGCATGCGCAGCAAAGGTCGCCTGTACCTGCAAGAGAACCGTGATGTTTTTGCCTCTGTCGAAGATAAATATCAGGTCGATGCGGTGATTATTGCAGCCATTCTGGGCATTGAAACTCGTTTCGGGCAATCGCACGGCAAACGGCCTATTCTGGATTCATTGTACACCTTATCGACCGGCTTCCCGCGCCGCGCCAAATTCTTTCGCCAGCAGCTCGGGGCAATCATTAAAATCAGCCGCCAAGACAAACTCGATCTGAGCAAGCTCAAGGGCTCCTATGCCGGCGCCTTCGGCTCCATTCAGTTTATCCCAACATCGTTCCGCGATTATGCTGTCGATGAAGATGGTGATGGCATTCGCGATGTATTTCATTCCAAGCCCGATATTATTGCCAGCGTCGCCAATTATTTTAAACGCCATCATTGGCAACATGGTCGTCCGACGGCTTACTGGTTACCGCTCGATGCAAAGCTCAATAGTAAATGGAAAAAGATCTCCACCGGCAAATTAAAACACTGGGTCACATTGGCCGAATTGCGCCAAGCCATGCCCAAGGCATTCGCCACTATTCCATCCACCTGGCATGATGATGATAAAGTCAGCATCATCGAAATGCAGACAGGTAAAGATAAACATAAAGGCCAGCAGTTAGCACTGGTGCACTACAACTTTTACGTCATCATGCGTTACAACCCATCGTTTAATTATGCCATGGCCGTCACCGAGATTGCTGCCATGCTGGGGAGAACAACATTCGCTGTCGATTGATCACCCCCCTACTGTTCGGCCTCTTGAGCCTTGCCATGGCCGGTTGCGCCATGAACAAACATGATTCGGCTCCAAGCGACATCCCCGTTGGCAAAGCACAATTGCCTGATGGTGCTGGTGGCATGCATAAAACCGGCAAGCCTTATCAAGTCGCCGGGCGCTGGTATACCCCCGTACAGAGCGAAGGGCGTTACGATCAAACCGGTATCGCCTCCTGGTATGGTAAAAAATTTCACGGCCTGCGCACCGCCAACGGTGAAATCTATGATATGCATGCGCTTTCCGCAGCCCATAAAACACTGCCCTTACCCACCTTGATGCGCGTCACCAATCTGGAAAATGGACGCTCGATTACCGTGCGCGTCAATGATCGCGGCCCGTTTGTAAAAGATCGTTTGATTGATCTCTCTTATGCTGCCGCAACAGAGCTCGGTTATGCCAGAGCAGGTACGGCACATGTTCGAGTGCAATCGTTACAAATTAAACCATCGTCGCAGCAAGAAACATTGGCCATGGGAGCCAAACTCAAAGTCTTGGATCAACCCAACAGCATCCATGTATCGAGCCCCGATCAATTAAGCCTGCCAGCTACAGCCTCAACCGGAAAAATATTTGTACAGCTCGGTGCTTTTGGCTCCAAAGACAATGCCAGTCGCTTGCAGGATAAACTCAAAAGCAATTTTCCAGCCACCCATACCGTCGCCGTTCATAGCGCTAAAAAAACATTATACCGGGTACGTATCGGCCCGTTTGACGATATGGTTAAAATTGAACAAACCGTTTTATCGCTACAACAAAAAGGCTTTGAAAAGCCCATGGTGATTATTAAATGAATACTCTTTCCACACCCACACCAGCCTCATTCACACAGCCTAATCGACCACGTCTGGCTGCTTTTGGCTCATCTCAGATCGGTTCGGAAGCCGAAGTTTATCAAGATGTATTGCGATTATCGGAAAAGATCGCTCGTTCCGGCTGGAACGGTATTACTGGTGGCCATCAAGGTATGATGGCTGCCTTCTCCGAGGGCATGCATGCCGGTCATGGTCATATTCAAGGCATCACACTGGAACGTTTCCCCACCCCGCCCGACAACACATTAAGTGAAGAACTGCGCGCCCACAATTTCTTTGAGCGCATGGGTACCATGGTCGAGCAAGCCGATGCCTGGCTGGTTTTACCCGGTGGCCTGGGCACGCTGGCTGAACTGGCTATGACCTGGGATTTGATTGCCATTCGTGTGCTTGAACCGCGCCCATTGCTACTTTATGGCGACATGTGGCAACCCATCATCAGCACATTGTGCGAACAATTAATACTTTCAGCCGACAATGCCTTTGATTCAATTCAGTTGTGTAAAGGTCATGATGATGTTCTGAATGCACTGCAGTCCTACACATGAATTCAAGCACTGCTGATTTTCAAGACCTGCGTGGCATCGCCACAGCGAATGAAAACGATCAACGCTTGGATCAAGCGCTGGCTCAACTGTTCAAATTATCACGGCGGCGCAGTCGGCGTGCAATTGATGAGGGTGGCGTGTATCTCAATCAACGCCGTTGTCGCACCGCCGGTCGTTTGCTCAAAAGCGGTGACAAAGTGCGAATCGTATTACTCGACAATGAAAAATTAATCCCGTTTGAAGCAGAGCAAATCGTCTGGAAACATGCACCGCTGTACTTGCTGAACAAGCGTGGCAATCAATATGCCCAGGAAGCCCTGCACCGCAGCAAAGGCACGTTACCCTTTGAGCTGGCTCAACATCTCCAATTCTCCGCTCTGCAAGCTAGCGGTTTACGCCCTGTTCACCGTCTCGATCGCGGTACGTCAGGCCTAATGCTGTTCTCATCCGATGCCAAACAATTGCAAACCCTGCAAGCCAACTGGCATGCCTGTACCTTTAAAAGCTATCTGGCTGTGGTTGATCCTGCCCCGGCATGGGATGCTCAAATGATTACACTGGCCATCGACAGCAAACGTGACAAACGTGGCCGCTACCATGTCTCCGAACATGGCCGTGCTTGCAAAACCGAAGCGGCCGTGATTGAGCGCCAAGGCAAGCGCGCCCTGATCAAACTGATCCCGCATACCGGCCGCACCCATCAATTGCGCATCCATCTGGCTGCTCTAGGCTGCCCGATTCTCGGCGACATACGCTATGGCGGAAAAGCTCATGCGCGTTTAATGTTGCACGCCGAAAAATTACGCATCATCAGGCCTGCGCTCAATCAGGATATCGAGTGGCACGCAGCACCTGAGGAGGATTGGCAATGGTAATCAGCACAATGCATCGCAGTACACAACATCACAGTACACAGCCTCATTCTACCCGCACAACAGCACATACAGGAGCGCATATCTTATCCCGTTCACTTTTCATACTACTATCCATGGTGCTATTAAGCTCCACAGCCATGGCTGCATCATGGCCCAAATCACCCACCCTTGAAGCCAAATCATGGGCTATGATTGATGCCCGTTCCGGCCAGGTGATTGCCGAACACAATGCCGATGAGCAACTGCCTCCAGCCAGCCTGACCAAGTTGATGACCTTATATCTGGCTTTTGAAGCCATTAAAGATGGTCGTCTGGATTCCAATGCGCGCGTGGATATCAGTAAAAAGGCTTGGAAAATTGGTGGAAGCACCATGTTTCTTGAGCCTCGCATGCATCCGATGGTGAATGAGTTATTGCATGGCATTGCCACCTTATCCGGCAACGATGCCTGCATTGCTCTGGCCGAGCACATGGATGGCTCCGAAGAATCGTTTGCGGATCGCATGAATGAGAAAGCCCGTGAATTGGGCATGTTGCATAGCCATTTCAAGAATGCCACCGGTTTCCCTGCCGATGGCCATTACAGCTCCGCCATGGATATGGCCATTCTCGGTGTAGCGTTATGGCGCGATTACCCTGAAGATTATAAATTGTTCGGTGAACGCAGTTACACCTTCGATGGCCGCAGCCAGCCCAATCGCAACCGTTTATTGTGGAGTTTCCCGGAAGCCGATGGCCTCAAAACAGGTCACACCAAAGAGGCTGGATATTGTCTGGTTGGTTCGGCTGAAAAAGATAACACCCGCTTTGTCAGTGCGGTTTTCGGCACCAAATCGGATCGAGCCCGCGCACAACAATCCAAGAAACTACTCAAATTCGGTTTCCGTAATTTCATCACAGTACGTCCGACTGAACGCGAAATTCGTCGCAAAGTTGAAGTCTATGAAGGTGTACACGATTCCATCTGGCTGAAACCATCCTCACAAGTCTGGGTGAGTGTACCGAGCAGCAGCAAAAACCAACTATCGTTTCGCCTGCGTTATGATGCCCCCTTAAAAGCACCCATCAAAAAAGGTCAGCAACTGGGCAGCATCGAAGCCATCATGAACGATAAAAACAAGGAAGCTACTGTCATCCGCTCCTTCCCCATGCTGGCCAGCCAATCCATCGGACAAGCCTCGTGGGTTAGCCGTCAATGGGACGGTTTGCGTTTGTGGATGTCCGATACATCCGATGATTTACTTACCGAGGTAACCGGCGAGACGGAAAGCAAATAATGCCATTAACCGCATGGGTGAACGGCCAATTCCTGGCGCTCGAAAATGCCACCGTTCACATTGAAGATAGAGGTTTTCAGTTTGCTGACGGGGTATATGAAGTCATCGCCTGTTTCGGCGGCACTTTTCTCGACCTGCAAGCCCACTTGCAGCGCTTGGAAAAATCCTGTCATGCCATTGCCATTGAACTGCCCTATTCCTTGCCCGAACTGGAACAGCTGATCCGACAAACCTATCAGCGCAATCCCTATTCCGATGCCATGCTCTATGTGCAGATTACTCGCGGCGTAGCACCACGCGCCCATCTGGTCAGCGATAAACTCGAAGCGACTACAGTGATCACATCACGCGCTTTACCCATGCCGAGCGATGAAAAAATAATCAACGGTGTGCGCGCCATCACCTTGGCCGATATGCGCTGGAAACGCTGCGATATTAAATCCATCGCTCTGCTGGCCAGTGTACTTGGCAAACAGGAAGCTACCCGGCAAGGAGCCGATGAAGCATTCTGGCTCGATGATGAAGACCATGTGCTTGAAGGCTGTGCCACCAACTGTTTTGCTGTGATTCATGGAATACTGGTCACCCACCCACTCGATCATCAGGTGCTCGGTGGCATTACCCGCAACATGGCGCTGCGTCTGGCTCAACAACAAGGTATCGCGATTGAGCAGCGCCCCTGGCATCTGCATGAAGCTGGGCTTAGCGAATGCATGATGAGCAGCACCACCAATGCCATCATGCCGGTATGCCGGATCAATGATCAGATCATTGGCACAGGTAAACCGGGTCCCGTCAGTATGCTGTTGAGGCAACAGATGCTAAACGCATTTGAAAGCTTAAAAGCCGAAAGCAATCAACATGAATAACGCCATCGAAGGCGTACTGTTTGATATGGATGGCACCATTGTCGATGCCTTTCCGCCCATCATCCGCGCCCTCAATCAAACGTTTATCGAGTTTGGTTTACCAACCATGAGTGATATCGATATCAAACGGCACACCGGCAAAGGCGATTGCAGTATGACAGCCCTGTTTGGCGAGCGCAAAGAAGCTGCAGGCATTCGTTTCCTAGAGATTCACGATGAAGATTATCTCCAACGTATCACGCCACTCGATGGAGCGGAATCATTATTCCAATGCTTAATCGCAAAAAACATCCCCATCGGCATCGTTACCAGCAAAAGTCAGGTACGCGCAGAAGCGCAACTCGATGTGCTCGGCTGGAGCAACTACTTTGGAACGGTCATCGGTAAACTCCAGGGTCGGCCGGAAAAACCGGATCCAGCGCCAGTGCTGTTGGCCTGCGAACAGCTTGGTATCTCCCCCGCCTCAACGGTCATGCTTGGTGATGGTCTTGCCGACATGAAAGCAGCCACTCGGGCAGGCAGCCGGGCACTGGGCTTTTGTGATGCGTTCACGGCAGATGAATTGACCGAGGTCGGCGCATCAAGGTGTTTCAATTCCCTGACAGAGGTACAAACATGGCTGAAAAAGAACATTCACTAAACACCGACACATCAACGCCCAACGAAAGGAATAGCGATCAACTCATTCGTTTTCTGCTGCCCGACTCGCACTCTCGCGGTGTTATTATTCGTGCTAGCGAAATTTTCAAAACCGCCAATCGCATTCATGGTTTAAACGGCGATTCAAGCAATAGTCTCACCCAGTTGTTTGATCAAACCCTGCTGGCATCGATTCTCTTGTTATCGATCAGCAAAGGTGGCACACGGCAAGTCCTGCAACTCAATGCCAGCCCAACAGCAGCCTTGAAAAAAGTATTAAGCGAAGCCCGTCAGGGGCAAGTGCGTGGTTATATCGACTGGGCGGATGAGCAAACCATTCTGCATCACCATAACGATGCCAAACTATCCAGCTGGCTGGGTAGTCCCATTCGTTTGTCCACCGTACGCGATCTGGGCTTTGGCCAGCCTTATGTCTCCACCATTGAACACGCATCCGACTTTTTAGCCGATCATCTCATTCATTATTTGAATCAATCGGTGCAGATTAAAGCCGACATTATCCTGCATGGGGATCTGGCCATCATGATCGAAGCCATGCCCGGCTGCGATGATGAACACTGGTTCAAATCGGTCGAAAGCATGACCAAAATTCCCAATAGCGCGTTGGAACATGAAACACCGCAAACATTATTACACTACTTCAACAAGATGAATATAAAACTGGCCGGCACAGACACGTATACCTACCACTGCGATTGCAGCCCCAAAAAAATGTTGCAGGCTCTCAACACCCTACCCGCAGACCAGCTAGCTTCCTTGGCCGATGAAGCGGGCAACATCACCACATCCTGCCAATATTGCAAATCCAATCATGTCATTCAGGCTCAACAACTCATCGGTTTAAAGCACGATTTGAAACACGATCACCATCTGCCTGACGATACTTAAGACCGCGATGGACGACATCGAATATGCCATCATCCGCAGCCCGAAACGTAAAACCCTGAGCATTATTATCCGCCCCGACAGCCAGGTGGATGTGCTTGCGCCCAAACGTATGCCCGCCGCACTCATCCATCAATTTGTCCACGATAAACAACGCTGGATACAAAAAAAGCTGCATTTCATTCAACACGTTCGAGCCAGTTATCAGCCCAAATCCTTTCACGATGGCGAGTCGTTTCAGTTGCTTGGGGAAACTTATATTCTGACTACCCGTAACGATTGCACAGCTGTTCATATCTCCAACCAGCAACTCATCGTGCCATCGCTGGCAGCAGATCAATTAGAACAACAACTCATCATCTGGTATCGCCAGCAAGCCGAACAATACGTTCAAGATCGTACGCAAGCCTTCGTACCTGCCATCGGTAAGAAACCTGCATGCATCGGCGTAAAAGCCTACAAAAGCCGCTGGGGCAGTTGCCATCATGATGGACGCATTTATTTCAACTATCGCCTCATCATGGCACCGGCCTGGGTGATTGATTATGTCATCGTGCATGAGCTATGCCATTTGATTCATCACAACCATTCCAAGGACTTCTGGCAAACTGTTGGGCGCATCATGCCCGATTACGCCCAAGCCAAGACATGGCTAAAGACCAATGCCCTGTCGCTGGAACTATAATAAAACAATCATCGTACCGATGCTTGAAGTTTCAGATTGACCTCGAATTTTAGAAAATCGAATGATGAGCCCACGCAACAGTGCCGTTTTTCAAACGCACCTCATACCAATCACCCTCTCGACTCAACTTGTCTACCACTGCCCCCTTTAGCAGCTTCAACAATATGTTAGCCGAAGTGTCTGGAGCACTCCTGATATTTCCTACCCTTACAGCCACAGTCAGTTTTTCTAGCGCAACAGCCAGTGTTTTAAGCTCTGCAGTCGGCACGACCTCGGGTGCAACAACCGGTTCTGCTCTTGGCAACTGCTGCGTGGCCGCCAACGCTATAGCTGGATGAAACGCTTCTTGCTTCGTACCTTTCAGCTTTTTCTCTTTTAAAACAGTCGATTCACCCCTACCTGCGTCAATCGATTGCAGCGCATCTAAAGACTGATTTTCATCGGCAATCCCCAGTGTTGTGAGCATGGTTTCCTGCAGTGATTGTACTGAGCCAACCGGCGCAACAAACCACAGCGCAGCTACAATGGCACTAGCTACACCTAAAAGTAACATGAACATAGGCTTGGAATCAGAGCCCTGATGAACAGCCTCAAGCCCCTTATCGACGCGCCGTTTATCCACTATCCGTTTATCCACAGCATGTTCAGCCACAACAGCTTCGCCATTCGCGCTCACCAGATTATCCTCAGAGTAACGAGGAAAAGATGTTGCCTCTCCAATCAGCATATCAGCATCTGCAAGCGAAAGTGTTTTTGTGGATGTCGATTTAATGGAGTCGGTTTGCATAAGAGAATCAAGATCATCTTGCAGTTTATCAACAAATGGATCCTGCCCCACCCGTAAGTCAGCAGCAGTACTTTCACCATCAATAGTTTTAGCCAAGCCCTGTTTTTCTTTTTCCATGCATGCATCAAATTGACTCTGTAATGAATCAAAATCATTTTTCTGTTCCACACCAGCATGGCTCGTGTCAACAGGAGGATTGTGTCGATCGATCATATTTCCCTTCCAAAAGGCATAAAAAAACCAACTTGAATATACTCAAAATAACATCACAAACTATGATCTGAGTCACCGACTTATACTATGCAAGTCTCAGTGCAAAAAGAAAGGATCACACCTCCTACGTTTCCAAACCCATGTCATACTAGCAAAGCTTCCGACTCATATTTCAGGATCAAACGGAGAAACGTTAATACGCGCGCCAGTGATAACGATATCTATGCCACTCCAAGCGAATATATTCGCGATTTAATCCGGCAAGATATGGAAAATCGACACATTATATCACATGTCATGCATGGACGGGATGATCTTAAAAATGGACGATTTTCAAACAAATCAATTCTTGATATAGGCATGGAAACCTAATCTTCACCCATGTCAGATCATAGACACTAGACCTGATGTAGAATACGCTATCGATAAAGGCCTGCGCTCATCACATGCTTTCATCAATCCATCCAGCAACACAGGGTCGCCATGAACAACACAACTCAATCCAAGGGCTTAGTATTGGTCATCAATACTGGCAGCTCCTCCATCAAAATGGTGCTGCTCAGCATGCCTGCCGAAAGCATCATCGCAGAGGGTTTACTCGAACACCTCGGTGAAGCGCAAGCAGAATTGCACTGGATGATTGATGGAAAACAGCAATCCAGCCCTCTCAACAACGCACCGGCCTTCAGCATTCAACAGATGCTGGACTCACTTTTTCAACGTATCGAGCAAGATGAAATTATCGCCGTTGGTCATCGCGTGGTGCATGGCGGTGAGCGTTTTATCAAACCCACCCCTTTGAATGCCGATATTATCGTAGATCTAGAAGCCTTATCGCATCTGGCTCCATTGCATAACCCAGCCAATATCGATGGCATCCGTGCCGCCATGCAAGCCTTGCCAAGCATCCCTCACATTGCCGTTTTTGATACGGCTTTTCACCATAAGATGCCCAAACATGCCAGCCTGTATGCCACGCCCTACCATTGGTACCGTGATTACGGAGTCCGGCGTTACGGCTTTCATGGCACCAGCCATCATTATGTAGCACAGCAAGCCGCCACCTGTTTGGGACGTAACTTTTCCGACTGCCAGCTGTTAACCGCTCATCTCGGCAACGGCTGCAGTGCGACGGCAATATGCGCTGGCATCAGCATGGATACCAGCATGGGTTTCACACCGCTCGAAGGTTTAGTCATGGGCACTCGAAGCGGTGATATTGATCCGGGTTTGCATGATTTTATTGCCCGCAAAACCGGTGCATCATTGGCTGAAATCACTACGATATTAAACCGGAAATCCGGTCTATTGGGCATCTCGGAACGTAGCAATGATATGCGCAGCCTCTTGCAGGCTGCTGACAGCGGCGACACACAAGCACAGTTGGCCATCGATATTTTCTGTTATCGTTTGGCCAAAACCCTGGCCGGCCTCGCCGTCAATCTGGACCGCATCGATGCACTCGTTTTCACCGGTGGTATCGGCGAACATGCCAGTGCTATTCGTGCACAAACCATGCAACACTTATCAATTTTCGGCATCGAATTCGATGTACAGCGCAATCAGAGTCACGGTCAGGATTCACTCGGTTTCATTAGTCCAGAGGCGGCCAGCATTGCAGTGCTGGTGATTGCCACGGCTGAAGAAAAAATGATTGCGCGTTATGTCGTGCAGCACGATGTCATGCAAAAGAAGATGATGCAAAACAACGTCATGCACGAACAGGAGAACACAGCATGAGTCATGTCTTTCTATTGGTTTCAACCGGTTCTGGGGCAGGCTTAACCACCATCAGCCTCGGCATGGTGCGTGCGCTCGATCAGCTGGGTATTCGCAGCGGTTTCTGCAAGCCGGTAGCACAATTTCACGATGGCGATATGGGGCCAGAACGCTCCACCCAATTGATCAAAAGCATGACCACCATCATGCCACCCACGCCCATCGGTTTAAGCCGGGTAAAATCCATGCTCGGCGCGGATCAGGAAGATTTATTGATGGAAGAGGTCATCCAGCTTTATCACCAGAGCAGTGCCCATGCCGATGTGGTCATTGTCGAAGGTTTAGTGGCCGATGGCCATGCAGGTTATGCCACACGTTTGAATACCGCCATTGCACGCGCGCTCGATGCCGAAGTACTGCTCGTAGCCAAGCCCGAAGATGATCTGGAAAAGTATATCGATATGGCCGCGCATGTCTTTGGTGATGCCAATGAGACGGCTCTGATGGGTATGATCATCAACAAAGTCGGCATGCCTGAACATGATCCATCCAATTTAAGTGAAGCTGCGCTGCCCGGCCCATCAACAGAGGATGCCACGTGCCCGACCCGCATGATGCAACAACGCCTGGCTGATAATCCATTTCATCTGGTGGCCTGTATTCCGTGGCAGCCCGATCTGATTGCACCACGCACCCGCGACATTGCCAACTATCTGCATGCCGAAGTGCTTTATGCCGGAGAAATGCACCATCGTCGGGTACAGCACATTGAGTTGTGCGCCCGCACCCTGGTCAACACACTGAGCGTATATCAGGCGCATACCTTATTGATTTTCCCCGGTGATCGGGACGATGTATTTGTCACCGCCTGCATGGCGGCCATGAATGGTGTGGCTCTGGCCGGTATCCTGTTAACCGGTGGCCTGAAACCAAGCAAGGCGGTGATGCAACTCTGTGCACAGGCATTTCAGACCGGCATACCCTTATTGCTCGTGCCACAAAGCTCGTTCCATACTGCGGCAAAAGTGGCTGCGATGCC
>CAZKHV010000026.1:0-7814 GCA_964552605.1 uncultured Zetaproteobacteria bacterium
CAACTTGTTTATCCACCGATTCCGCCACCGCCTCCGTGCTACCATGGATGACATTTATTTAATTGCGAGTTAATCGCTATGACAACATTTCCTTTTTTATGTCCACCATCAATATGGTCATGCGCCTCGGCAACTTGTTCCAGGGCATATCGCTTATCTATAATGGATTTAATTTCCTCCGCTTCAATAAGGTCGATCAGCTGCTTGAGTAGCTGTTGAAGCTCAGAAATCGGGAGCAAACCTGTAGCTGAAACAGCTCAGAACCCAGCCCGTCAGTTAGGTGGATTTAAAAATGTGTATAAGATCAAACTACGTTCCGTTGGATACCGTTTGGTTTATGAAGTTAATGATGATGAAATAGTCATTTTTGTTATAGCCGTGGGCAAAAGAGATCGAGGCTTGATATATGCAAAAGCAGAAGTACGCCAATAGGCATAACCAATCAAATCGAGTCGGACGGCGTTCCGCCGCCGCTCTTTGGGCATTCGCTAAGAGATAGGTCGTAAGGGTGTTATTTTATGTGCTGATGAACAGGGTTTTAATGCGATTTCCCTCTGCCCGCTCCACCTATGTATTGTCCATCGCAGCGATGCCTGCTAGCAATGACAGTGGAGGGAATCCACCATGTCAGAGACCATTACCAGTATTCTCGAAGAACATCGCTGCTTTGAGCCCCCAACCGGGCATACTGGCAGCATCGCTTCCTTGCAGGACTATCATGCCCTATGCGCTGAATTTGCAAACGATTCCGATGCAACTTGGGGCCGGCTGGCCAACGAACACCTGGATTGGAGCGCCCCCTTCACAACGGTATTAAATAGCCAAAAAGCACCCTTCTTTCGTTGGTTTGAAGATGGCAAACTGAATTTGTCTGAAAACTGTATTGACCGCCATATTGCAGCTGGACTAGGGCAGCGCAATGCCATTATCTGGGAGAGTGAGGCCGGTTTAGTGCGCCGCATTTCGTATAACGAGCTACTGGCTGAAGTCTGTCGCGCGGCCAATGCCATGCGCGCGCTCGGCATCGAGGCTGGTGATCGGGTGATTATTTATATGCCGATGATTCCCGAGGCTGCCATCGCGATGCTGGCCTGTAGCCGTATCGGTGCCATTCATTCGGTGGTGTTCGGCGCATTTTCAGCCCAAGCCTTACGCGACCGCATTGAAGACACTGCTGCACGTTTAGTGATCACAGCCGATGGAGGCAATCGTCGTGGCGCTATCCATGCCCTCAAAAGCAATGTTGATGCCGCACTATCCCAAGGCTGTGCCAGTGTTGAACATGTGCTGGTTGTGGCTCATGCAGGCAATGCTGTGGAGATGATCCCCGCACGCGATCTTGATTGGCACGATGCCTTAAAAGCCCAACCCGATCATTGCCCTGCCTTAGCGGTGGATTCCGAACACCCCTTATTTATCCTCTACACCTCCGGCTCTACCGGCAAACCCAAAGGCATTCTGCATAGCACCGCCGGATATTTATTATGGACGCGTTTGACCATGTTATGGACGTTCGATTTTCGGGCTGAACAGGATGTGTTCTGGTGTACCGCCGATGTTGGCTGGATCACCGGCCACAGTTATTCTGTTTATGGACCACTGGCTTGCGGTGGCACGACGCTGATGTATGAAGGTGTGCCGACCTATCCCGATCCGGGGCGTTTATGGAAAATTTGCGCTGACCATGGCGTAAGTGTTTTTTATACTGCGCCAACAGCCATTCGAGCACTGATTAAAGCCGGTGATGATTGGCCGAAACAACATGATTTATCGCAGCTGCGTGTGCTCGGCACTGTTGGTGAACCGATCAATCCGGAAGCCTGGATGTGGTATCGTGATGTGATTGGCCAAGGCCGTTGCCCGATTGTTGATACCTGGTGGCAGACTGAAACAGGTGGCCACATGATTAGTCCGCTGCCCTTTGCCACCCCAACTAAGCCGGGCTCAGCCACCCTGCCCTTACCCGGCATTGATGCGGCCGTTGTCGATGAACATGGCATGGAAGTCAGCCAAGGCGGAGGCCTGTTGGTCTTGCGTCAGCCATGGCCATCGATGCTGCGTGGCATTTGGGACGATGATCAACGCTATATTGATACCTACTGGCATAAATTTGATGGCCGCTATTATTTCGCTGGCGACGGTGCCCGGCGTGATGAGGATGGTTATTTCTGGATTATGGGACGGGTTGACGATGTGCTGAATGTCTCCGGTCACAGACTTGGTACGATGGAAATCGAATCGGCCTTAGTCTCCCATAGCGATGTGGCTGAAGCTGCGGTGGTCGGTCGTCCTCATGATATTAAAGGCGAGGCAATTTGTGCCTTTGTCACCCTGAAAATAGACATCGATGATGCTGCATCGGAGGCAATGGCGGCTGAACTGCGCACCCACGTCTGCCAAGAGATTGGAGCAATTGCCAAGCCGGATGACATTCGCTTTGCCAGCAATCTGCCCAAAACACGTTCGGGTAAAATCATGCGCCGCCTGCTCCGCGATATTGCCGCCGATCGCGATATTATTTCCGACATTTCAACACTTGAAGATCAAAGTGTGATTGAACAATTGCAGCGCAAGACATAAATCATGTATGCAATTGATTCTGCCCTGAGTCCAACCTGAAACGCCCTCATATCTTCCATCATCCGGTCGGTATTTTCCCCGTCGGAGCACGCTGGTATCTGGCCGCTCTGGCGGTGTTTGCGCTGCTCTGCGTGGCCATGCATTTGTCCATTCAACGGCATGCCCATGCTCAGGCTGAAATACTGGTGCAAGCTTGGGGCAAACAAGCCCATGTACAAATCGCTGCCGTGCGTTATCACATTTTACGCAATGGTTTAATTCTAAAAGACATTCACATTCAACGTGGTGCTGACGAAATAAGCATCGAACACCTATTCATGCGAACCAATCCGGCATTATTAAGCAATCCTATTCTGCATATCGGTGCGGTGGAAATATCCGGCATCAAAGCAGTATTGCATGTATCAAACACAGCTCAAACCGATACGGATCAAGCAGCCACACAGCAAGTCAGCACATCGCAAGCCAACCCATCGCAAAAAAAAGCAAAACCATCGTGGCAAGATGAACCGCAACTGATGAAATTATGGCAGGCGATCACATCACTCAAAGCTCAACACGGGCAATTGGCTCTCTATCTTACGCCACCCCAGCTCCCACCACACCTGCCACAACCGACCCCCACGCCGCTGATCATCAAAAACATCGCAATAGCCCTATCGACACACGCCAAGCAACGCACCCTGCTTGCCACTGGTCGCCTGCATGAAGGCACCATGCAGTGGCAACATACCAGCAGCCCACAAGACAACACATCCGAAGGTCAATTCAGTTGGCAACATGTCAGCACATCGGCACTCAGCGATGCGCTAGGCTTAAACTCAATCGTCGGTCATCTGCAAGGCAGTCTGACATGGCAACATGCACAGCCCGAAACCAACAAACAGGCCAGCTTCAATATCCAGTCCGAGATGCAGTTTAATGCTACTGCGATGGATCAACACGATAGCAATAACACTGCCGCAGACAGCAATCAACCCAGTCAGCGTTTGCAATTCAGCGCCACAGAACAGAATAAGCTCTGGAACATCGAACTGCATGCCTTCGCATGGCCGCTCTCACCGTGGTCCAGCATCATTCCCGCCCTTTCACAACATCAATTGCTCACAGCCCAACTCAATGGTGTCAGTCATTGGCAGGAGAAGTCTGAAGGCTGGGTCATTCAGGGCGACAAAGGCGCTCTGCACGATGTCGTTGCTGCAGCGAGCAACGATGACAAGCCATGGTCATGGCGCGATATTTATTACGACAGCTTTCATATCGATAGCGCACAACATCAACTGCGTCTAACTCAAGTCAAGCTGAACGATGGCAACATCAGCTTTCGCACGGCAGCCAAACCAGGACAAGATGCCCTCTCAAACACGGAACCCGAAACGACACTGGATTCGACAACAACCGCAGCACCAAAAAAACATACATGGAGCATCAGCGCCGATCATATTCAAGCCACGAACATGGCATTGAGTCTCATATTACCCGAAGGCGAACTCAAGCTAAACGCACTTCAGGCTCAAGCCACATGGCCACAACATAAAGCCCTGAAGTTCAAGATCAAAACACAGGCAGTGAAAAACAATCCTGCCCTCGCACAATGGCAGATGCGCGGTAGCATCAGCAGGCTGGACGCATCACAAAACAGCGATGTTAATTTCTCCATGCAAAGCAAACATACCCCCCTCAACCGTTTGCGCCTGTTACTGGCACTACAGGACGATGCCAATAGCCCAGTCACACTGGCTGGCACTATTGATCTGGATAGCCGTATATCCGTGCATCAAAACATGTGGGTCATGCAAGGCAAGGCAACAGCCTATGATGTACAGATATCACATGCAGGCAACAGATGGTCCAGCAAACAGGTTCATGTACAGTTTGGCCCCATCGGCATGGGTGTGGAGACTCAGAACGTTAGCCAGTTAAATACCCAAGAATGGCTCTATATTGCAGCACTTGAACCCTTGCAACCCATTCCGATCCATACTCCCGAGCAAGTGCCCATGCCCTATCAATCCCCGTGGTGGGCCGTGGCATTGAACAAACAACACATTCAAATTCAACATGTTCAACTCAACGGCGGCAGGCTAAGCATCGGACATAAAGAATCGATATGGGCAAGTAATATCGACATTCAGATCGATCAATTGATGCCACAAGACTGGGCCACGGTTGCTATCAAGGCTGATGTCAGCGGTGGTGATTTCACTCTAAACGGCGAGTGGGATGCCCTGTCTAAACCACAGCACTTTCGTGGTTCCATCGCACTCGATGCCGCCACACCTTTTTTCCTGCATGAATGGATGAGCGCATCCGGCATGCCACGTCTGATTCGCGGGCGCTTGAATGCAGCCCTGAACATCAACTATGAAACCAAGACGGATGCCTATCAAAGCGACTGGCAACTCCAACTGCTCAATGGCATGACCGAAACAGGCTTTTTCAATAATGATCCCATGCTAACCCGCAGCGGACTGAACACCGAATACCTGCTCAATCGTTTATCTCAGGCCAACGGAGCAATCAAGCTACAGGGGCAGCTGAACGGCATCTGGCAGCAGGAATCGTTAAACATCAACCGTCTCGGGCAATCACTGCAAGCAGCCTTGCGTCTAGCCGCTGCCACAGAACCGGAAGCGACTCCGGAAATCGCCCCTGCCACCGTTGCCACTCATGTTCGCCTGCATGAACGTCAACCCCTATCACTCAATGAACGCAGTCGTTTATTCCGCATCATTCGCCAATTGCAGAATAAACCCGACATGGTTGTCGAGCTCAAACCGCTGTGGTCGGGTGATGCATTAAACGACGATGTACTGACTCGCATCCAACATACACAAAACTTAATCGAACGTTTCCTACGTCACCGGAAAATCACCCGCCAACGCATTTTCCCACGCTGGCCAACCGATTCCGACCACGATGATGAGATCAGTTCCATTCGCATTGAACTCATCAATTAAACCCATGAATTGAGCTCACAAATTAAATTCGCAAACGGAACTCAAGCCGTGAGTTAAAATTACCGTATTCCGCACCCTATTAAAAAACTTCATAGGCTGATTCTTACTTCCGCGTTATGCTTGGCCAATGCCAACACCCACTGATCTTTCCATCTCATTTGCCGGCCTGTCGCTGCAAACGCCCCTCGTACTGCTTTCCGGCTGTGTCGGTTTTGGCGAGGAATATACCCGCCTCGAAGGCTGGGACAATCGCGATATCGGCGCTGTCATTCTCAAGGGTACAACACTGGAAGCACGCATGGGCAATGCGCCCAGAAGAATCTATGAAACACCATCGGGCATGCTCAACGCCATTGGCCTGCAAAACCCCGGGGCTCGTTATGTGATTGATCATATTCTGCCGCAACTGCCACATAATGAAACACAGTTCTGGGCCAATGCCAATGGCACTAGCCCGGAGGAATACGCGGAAGTCGCACGCATCTTTGACGATTCTCCGGTCACTGCAATTGAAATTAATATTTCCTGCCCCAACGTCAAAGAGGGTGGAGTACATTTTGGTAATAATCCAAGCATGGCTGCCCGCGTGGTGGAAGCCATGCGCCCGATGACCAGTAAACCGTTAATCACCAAGCTCTCGCCCAACAATGCTGATATTGCTGAAACGGCTCGCGCCGTCATCGAAGCAGGCAGTGATGGGCTGTCGGTCATCAATACACTGGTTGGCATGGCAGTGGATGTCGAGCGCCGCACACCGATTATTGATAACATTTCCGGCGGCCTTTCCGGCCCCTGCATCAAACCTGTCGCACTCTGGAAAATCCATCAAACACGCGCTATTGCCGCCCAACACAATATCCCGATTCTGGGTCAGGGTGGCATCAGTAATGCTCAGGATGCACTGGAATTTGCCATTGTCGGTGCCGATGCCATTGGCCTCGGCACCGGTTTATTCTACGATCCACTGATGTGCAAAAAGCTACTGCATGGCATGCGCGATTATCTCGATCAACATCAAATGAGTTCGTATGCCGAACTGGTCGGATCTCTTGCAACGAAAACAGGTTAAGTTCGTATACCTAGGCCTATTCTGGCTGCTGTTTTTTGCTGCATTCCAAGCTCAGGCAGGCACGCTCTCGATAGTTGGCCAATCGCGCTGGGTGCAAGTCGCATCGGTCGTCGATGGTGATACCTTCCGCACCAGCAACGGAGAAAGAATTCGTTTGCTCGGCATCAACACACCCGAAATAGCCCATGGCAATCAAGCCGCTCAAGCTTATGGTATCAAAGCCAAACGGCGATTAACAACACTGATTCGCGGCCAATCGGTGCGCTTGCGCATGGATAAAGACAAACGCGACAAGTATGGCCGCACCCTGGCGCAAGTTTATTTGCGTGATGGACGATGGATCAACAATATCATGGTTCGTGACGGTCTGGCGCATGTTTACACCTTTGCCCCCAACTTTTATTGGGCCACTCGATTACTAAAAACAGAAGCTGCTGCGCGCAATGCTATGCGCGGCATGTGGAAATCGAAGCGCTGGCGTGTCTTGAATGCATCGGAGGTTGGCAACCGCCATATCGGCCAATTTCACCTGCTGCGTGGTTATGTAAAGAAAGCACAAACATGGCGCTTTAGGCTCGGGAAGTTATCCATCACGGTGCCGCGCAACGCACGCCAATGGTTTAGTCCTGCTGATCTACCCAGCAATGGAGAAAAGGTTATTCTGGCCGGTGTTATTCGCATTTCATCCACCGGCAATCTTTATCTGAGTCTGCACTCGCCTTATGATTTACGCTAACTGCTGCAGCCTAAGCAGCCAACCTCATTTAGCTTTGCAACCGAGCGAGCCCTTAAACGACATGGCGATTTTCGGCCTAGTTCTTGCTAATGGATAAAATCAGGTGAAAACAAACAGCTCCAGTGTAAACCTGTAGCTCCAAGCGATCCGGAGGAATTCATGGCCGACATTTTAGTAACTGATGACTCCAGCTTTCTCAGGCGTCGAACCTGTAGCATCTTGAAAGCAGCAGGCCATCATATTACTGAAGCCACTGATGGCATCGAATGTTTGCAACAGATCAAGGACAACAAACCGGATATCGTCTTTCTCGATTTGATTATGCCCAATATGGATGGCATCGCGGTATTAAAAACACTCAAGCAACAAGCTCACCCCATACCTGTCATTGTATTGACAGCAGATATTCAGGAAACTGTCAGAAATGAATGTTTGGCACTCGGCGCTGTAGCTTTCATCAACAAACCAC
>CAZKHV010000026.1:7914-11211 GCA_964552605.1 uncultured Zetaproteobacteria bacterium
ACAAACCACGCCCCCCGTGGATAATAATATTTCATCCGTATCCATGAACTTTCATGGCGATTTTAATGGCAACGCATCCTTGATGTTCCCTCCCGAATCAGCGCGCACGCTGGTGGCAGTGCTCACAGGGGAAACTGCCGATTCTACCGATCTGGATGATTTACGCTCCGGCACACTGGCCGAAGTCGGTAATATCCTACTCAATGGCGTGATGGGTTCGCTGAGTAATATGCTCGCTTCCACGCTGGATTATTCCGTTCCATCCTATCAGGAAGGCACCCTGAATAAGCTGTTAGGGCACCAACAAGCAGAAGCGGTACTGATGGCTCGTGCGACATTTCATATCGATGAATTACGCATCGTCGGTGATATTCTATTGTTTTTTGAAATCGAATCGTTTCATGCGATATTGCAAGCGATTGATGCAGAGATCATGGCATGAGCAACCAAAAACCAACTGCGCCGCGACACGCCATCTCCGATCAATTTCCACTACTCGATCATATTACCAGCGGTATCCTGGCCATCAATCGTGAGGCAAACATTGTCCTGTGGAATAATAACATGGAGCAATGGACCAATCTATCGCGCCAACATGTGATTGGAGAAAACCTGTTCGAACTCTTCCCTTATACCGCAGAAGGCACATTCAAAACACGCATTCATCAGGTGTTGGGTGGTGGTGCGCCCGTCATTTTCTCAGCCCAGTTGCATCATCATCTGATTCCGTGCAAACAAGCCAATGGCGAATACAGAGCCCAGCTGGTAACCGTGACCTGGCTCAAAGATCATCAAGTGGCACTATTCAGCATTCAGGATCAAAGTGAACAGCTTCGATTGATTGAGCAATACAAAGCATCCACGCTGGCTTTAACCGGCGAACTTAATCAACGTAAAATACTGGAAACAAAAAACCTGCAACTGGCGACCGCCATCAATCAGGCCGGTGAAGCCATCATCATCACCGATCAGCATGGCAACTTTGAATACACCAACCAAGCCTTCATCAAGCAAACGGGCTGGTCTGAAGATGAACTCAAGAGTTTATTCAGCTACGATGCTCTATTTGATCAGGATGAGTCTTATTTTGATAGCCGGATCAATGTGTTATTCAATACCGCTGAAACATGGGCCGGTCGAAAAAGCATTTTGCGCAAAGATGGCTCCAGCTTTACCGCCTCCATCAGCATTGCTCCTATCTTCGATGATGCGGGCGAACTGACCCACCACATCGTCATCCAAGAAGACATCAGCCAACAAATTAACATGGAAGAAAAGTTCCGCCATACCCAGAAGCAAGAAGCGCTGGTAACTCTGATTGGTGGCATTGCCCATGATTTCAACAATCTGCTAGCGGGTTTAATCGGTCAGGTTTATCTAGCTTCACGCGAAGTTGCGGATATGCCCAAAACATTAGAACGCATGAAGAAAATTCAGACAGCCTCACAGGATGCCTCTGAAATTGTCAAACAACTGCTCACCTTTGCACGCCAAGGTGAACATCATGCCAAAGAGTTTTCACTCAAATCATTCATCAATGAGTTTGTAAAGCTGGCTCAGCACAGCGTGCCAGAAAGCATTAAATTATCCTCCACCTTTGATCCCGACAATATCAATTTTCGCGGTGATGCCAACCAGTTGCAACAATCCCTACTCAATATCATTCAAAATGCAGTCGAAGCCTGCGCCGGAGTCGATGAACCTCACATCGAAATAAACCTTAGCTCCTTTCATGGCGATGAACATAAGAACTTATTGAAAAAGTACCCCGTACTGCGGCACGGGCACTTCGCTCATATAAGCATCCGTGACAACGGCAACGGTATCCCCGAGAACATATTGGAACGTATTTTTGACCCTTTCTTTTCAACCAAACAACTGGGCAGTGGCTTGGGTTTAGCCATGGTCATGGGCTGCATTCGTCATCACAATGGCATTATCGATGTTGAAAGCTGGCCGAATCGCGGTAGCTGTTTCCATTTATTCCTACCCACACTCAGTACGGCCACATCAACACCGGAACGAGCTGATAACACAACGACACGCAGCATCAACATCCTGCTCGTCGATGACGATGAACGTGTATTAGAACCGACCAAAGAACTACTCGAATGCATGGGACATCATGTCACCTTAGCCTGTGATGGCCGAGTCGCCTGCGACATATTCAAACAACAAACCGAGCATTGGGACTTATTGATCACTGATATTGTGATGCCGCACATGGATGGACTCGAAGCTTCCAAGGAAATGCGTCTATTGCGTCCTGATTTGCCCGTGATTTATGCCACAGGCTATGACAAATCGCTGATCACCAGCGATGTCAGCTCGATGGATAATACCATCATCATCAGCAAACCCTTTAGCCCGGACAAGCTCGATGAACTCATCAACAGCATGGTCAAATAACTGTTCCATCCAGCCCATCAGTAAACATCCGATCACATACATCCCGCTGCGCCTGCCCCCTCGACTTTGACACAACAAGCCTTTTCCAACGACAAAGCAGCCTGCCCTGAACGGTAGCCTGAGCGATAAAGACTGACTTCTGGTATTTATTGTTATATACTGGCTTATAGAAAGGCATGTGCTTTTGACCGCGCGAAGGAGTTCGTATGGCAAAACAGAAGAGCAAACGCAATTCAATCCGCGATGTCGCAATCGTGGCTGGCATACGCACACCCTTGGGCAAATCCTCCGGTATCTTTGATACACTAACAGCGGTAGATCTGGCCGTCTTGACGGTACGTGAAGTATTGGCACGCACGCCGGTGCAAGCCGGTGATATCGATCAACTCATCATTGGCAATGTCATCCAACCCTCAGAAGCACCCAATATAGCGCGTGTCATTGGCCTGATGGCCGGCCTACCCCGCCCAATTCCCGCTCATACCGTACACCGCAACTGTGCTTCCGGCATGCAAGCCGTCACCGATGCGGCCGAAAAAATTCAACTTGGCCGCGCTGATGTGGTCTTGGCTGGCGGAGTGGAATCGATGACCCATGCTCCCCTGCTGTTCCATGACCGCTTCCGCGCTGCCATGGCTAAGCTACCACGCGCACGCAGTTGGCAACAAAAGATCCCGGTCTGGCGTGATATCATCAAAGCGCCGTGGAAGCCGCGCATTGCCTTGCTGGAGGGCTTAACCGACCCGACTGTTGGCATGGGCATGGGACAGACGGCCGAGATGCTAGCGCGCGAATTTAACATCTCACGCGAGGAGCAGGATGCATTCGCTCTTCAAAGTCATCAACGCGCCGCAGCCAGCTGGGATGCAGGCTGGTTTGATGATGAAG
>CAZKHV010000027.1:0-11210 GCA_964552605.1 uncultured Zetaproteobacteria bacterium
AGGCGATCCCTTCGATTCTGGAAGGCGAAGATGTGCTGGCGATTGCGCAGACAGGCACAGGTAAAACGGCTGCTTTTGCGATTCCGGTGATTGATAAAATTCACCGTTTCAAAAGTAGTAAACGCTCTTATGGCATCAAATGCATCGTTATGGTGCCGACTCGTGAACTGGCCGAGCAGATTGGTGACGTATTCAAGAGCCTTGCTAAACATACGCGGGTGAAAATATTCACGCTGTTTGGCGGTGTGGAACAGGATCGCCAAATCGCCAAGTTGCAGGATGGCATTGATGTATTGATTGCTACACCTGGTCGTATGTTTGATTTGATCAATCAGCAGGAAATTCATCTCGATGGGGTATCGACCCTGGTGCTCGATGAAGCCGATCATATGCTGGATCTCGGTTTTATTGAAGATATCAAATACATTAAAAAAATGCTCAAACGCAGGCATCAAACCTTATTTTTTTCAGCCACCATCAATGACGAAATCAGAAAGCTGGCCTATTCGCAGGTCAAGAGTGCGGCGATTCGTATTCAGGTGTCGCCGCAAGATAAGGTGTCGAAAAACATTAGCCATTCGGTGATGCATGTGGAAATGGATGATAAACGCTTTTTTCTGGAACGCTTTTTGCAGGATCATCCCCGTGGCAAGGTGATTGTCTTTGTGCGTACCAAGGTGCGGGCGGAGCGGGTGGTCAAGGCGATGGCGCGGGTGGGTATTGAAGCGATGAGTATCCATGGTGATAAAGATCAGGCTGAGCGCTCCGCCGTGATGCAGGCGTTTCGCTCCGGTGATGGGGTTGGTGGTGGATCTGCGAGTGGCGTGGGTGATGCAGCGCGTATTTTAGTGGCAACCGATGTCAGTGCGCGTGGTATCGATGTGCCGGATGTGGATTATGTGATCAATTATGATTTGCCGGAAAAGGTGGAAAATTATGTGCACCGCATTGGTCGTACTGGTCGCGGTGAACATAAGGGTGAAGCGGTTTCATTTTGCAGTAGCGATGAACGTGATATTTTGCAGGATATTCAGGCCTTTATTGCCCAGCCGATTGCTGTGCATCAGGTCGGAAAAGAAGTTTATGCTGAAATCACCAGTCCGGCACAGTCGCTGCAAGACTTGGTGGCGGAACACGAGGCATGGGT
This sequence comes from uncultured Zetaproteobacteria bacterium, assembly GCA_964552605.1. Taxonomy (GTDB): domain Bacteria; phylum Pseudomonadota; class Zetaproteobacteria; order Mariprofundales; family Mariprofundaceae; genus Mariprofundus. The sequence goes on from CAZKHV010000027.1 coordinate 1,148, forward strand.
GCAGGGCAAACGAAAAAAATAAATTCTGCTAGAAGGAGCCATGTGCTCAATAACTTGGTCAATAATCCGCCGCAATATCTTGCGGATTATAAGCACCGAGATTATGCTCGCTTTAATTTATCGACGGGAGGATCAATGCCATGCGGAGATTCGGGTTTAGCATTGCAATACTGGGGGCGCTGACGCTTGTATCGGGTTGTGCAACATTTTTGGGCGAAGATCCGGAAATAGCACAGGCTCAACAGCAGGCGGAGTTTGCCGAGCAAGGCAAGTATGATCAGTTGCAAATGGAAGCGGAGCGTTTGCGGTCTGAAATTGACGTTAAAAAATCAGAATTGGAAAATTTATAAACCAGCATGACAAGGCCAGCCCGTTGTTATAAACAGCAAGGCTATGTTTGTGTGTTCTTGTGCATAAGCTTTAAATCGCTAGGTCTTGTCGGTGTTCGGTTGAGGATGACTCATGTATTATAGGATTGCGACCTTATTTTTACTGCTTTTAAGCAGTGCCTGCGCAAGTATTATTGGTGAACCACCGGCACCAGGTTCAGCCGGTTATGCATCAGCCAATACTCCTGCTTTGATTGATGATGAAGAAAAGCTGCGCAAAACATTGATAGCCTTGCGCAAGCAAGACAAAATCGAACAAGCTAAGCGTATCGAGCATAGCCTTCGTGTCGAGGAACAAGCTACCGAGCAACAGCGTCAGAAGGTTAAGGCTGATAGCATTCGAAATTGTTCCCATGTTGATACGGGAGAAAAGCTATGGCAACGGGTTGCGTTTAAATCGGGTCGTACGGTGCTCGACAAGAGTTTGACCAAGAGCCTTCGCAATACAGCCGGTAAATATCTAGCCGCACCATGCATGCGCAAATTGGTGGTGCGCGGATTCTGTGATGGTGAACCGATCGGTGGTTATGGTGGTAAACACAAATCCAGACATGGTTTCAAAAATCAAATTGCATTGAGCAAAGCAAGAGCACAAGCGGTTGCTGATGTGTTGATTGATGCTGGTATCAAGCGTAATATGATTCAAGTTGAAGCTTACGGTGCCAGTAATTTTATTGCTAGTAATGCAACCCTGAGCGGACGCAACAAAAATCGTCGGGTGGATGTGTTTCTGGTGGGGCATTCCATTCAATAATGAGATGATTTAAAGACGGGAGTCTTGGAATCTTAAACGAAAAAAGCGCCCCTGTGATGTACAGGGGCGCTTTTTTTGCTTTTAGCCTTCGTTTGCCTTATGACATTCTCAGCGCTTTATTGATCTGCAAGACGTTGTTCGATGTGATCGATGCGAATCGGTGCTGGTGGATGGGAATCATGCCAGCGCGAATACAGCGGATCGGGCGTAAGAGTGCTGGCATTATCTTCATACATTTTAACCAATGCCGTCGCCAGTGCTTCACCATTGCTGTTGGCGACAGCATAGGAATCGGCTTCAAATTCATCTTTGCGTGATGAATGGCTCATGATGGGGCCAAGCGCGAAGGTAAAAGCGGGTAAGACCAGCATGAACAGCACCAGAGCGGCATGGTTGGACGCTTCAGTGATGCCGAGGCCAGTGTAAAACCATGTTTGCTGAGTGATCCATCCGAGCAGCGCAAAACCGGCCAGCGATGAAAGAATCATCACGAGCAATCGTTTTTTCACATGACCATGGTGAAAGTGTCCGAGTTCATGCGCCAATACCGCCTCGGTTTCGATGGCTTCGAGCTGCTTGAGCAGGGTATCAAAAAAGACGATGCGCTTGGCATTGCCCAGCCCTGTGAAGTAGGCGTTACCGTGGCTGGATCGACGTGAGCCATCCATGACATACAAACCATTGCTTTGAAAGCCACAGCGAGTCAATAAGGCTTCGATGCGTTGTTTCATTTCACCATCGGGCAGCGGACTGAATTTATTGAATAACGGAGCAATAAAGGTGGGGTAAGCCCAGATCATCAATAGCATGAAGGCGGTCCACGCAGCCCAGGCATACAACCACCAGGCCGAACCTGCGCTAGCCATCAGGCTTAATATCACCCAACCCATGCCTGCTCCGATAACCAGCATCAGAGCTAGCTGCTTGAGCATGTCGCTGAGATATAAGCCGACAGTCATTTTATTGAAACCAAAACGGGCTTCAATACCGAAGGTACTGTAAATATCCAAAGGTAAATCAATGATATGGCTGATGAGAAAGAATAACAGTAAAAATGCCACACCCGTCCATATCTCGGACAGTTCAAAGGACTGTACCAAGGTATCGAGGAAGTTCAGACCGCCACCGACTGTCCAGGCCAAGAGTATAAATAGTGCGAATATTTGGCCAATATTGCCAGGGTTGAGCTTGGCAATGGTATAATCGGCTGCTTTTTGGTGTGCTGTTAATGATATTTTATCAGCGAAGCGCTGTGGAACGGTATCGCGATGGGCTTTTACATGCATTTCCTGGCGAGTCGATAAATACAGGCTGATAGCTGTGGCAAGCGATGCAAAGACTAATACTGTCCAGGTCCAGCTTGTCATGCTGAATGTTGTTAGGGTTGTGGCTGTCATGATCTACCGTCCTGATGAAAGGTCTGTTTGAGGTGTTGTTTGGTTAATTAATGTGTCGTTGTTATGTGATGCAAGGCGTATACTGGCTTAGGAACTTTTTTTAATCACCATTCGTTTCGATGCGCGCTAAACCCTGTTGCAGGCTGATGGCCGATTGCAAGACAGGCAGCATCAATACAGCCACTTTGCCTTCATCCAGGTTGGATTGCAGTTCAACCAGCGCTTCCAAACCTAAATCTTCAAGTACATTCCTATGCCCGGCATCATTGCTTACATGACTGGCCAACAGCCAGCCGGCAATGCCTACATCCCAGGCAATCGCTGCCAATGCAGCTGTTGCTGAAGCAAGGCCATCGAGCAGGACGGGCACGCCTTTATTGGCTGCAGCACGATAAAAACCGGCCATGGCTGCCATTTCTAGGCCACCCAATTCTCTGAGAATATCATGTGAGGGGGTACCCTTGGCGCGAGCCACGGCTTTTTCGACGGCCAACAATTCATTGGCATAGATCTCGGGGCTACTCTCCGGGTGCGTGGTTAAAACTTCTTCCGGAGACAGGCCGAGCAATTCGGCAATCAGCGCTGCTGTGGCGATATGATCACCGCAGCTGATGGAGCTGGCGATCAACAGGTTGGCACCATCATCAATGCAGCGGTTGGCCATTTCTTCACCAATACCGACAATTTCCCAGTAATCAGCTTGTGTCATGGCAGGTTCGATGGTGATGTCCGGTGTACCACTCGGTCGTACTTTGGCATGTTCGACCACATCATTATCCGCCAGCGATCCGGCCACACCGACATCAACAATATGCAATCGGCAATTGGCTTGTTGGCATAAATCCGTGATGACGGAATGTTTGTCAGCTGCATGTTGTACCCGCTCCAGTGTGGAGCGTGGATGATTGCAGTCTATAGCAGTGGCCACACCATGATCGGCTGCAAAGAGTACGGCGGCAGCTTGCAACGAGACGGGAACCTTTTTGTCTTGGCGTTTGGAAAACCATAACGCCACATGCTCCATCTGGGATATACCCTTGGAGGCCTGCAATAAGTTACTGCGGTGATTTTGTTCGGGATGAATGGATGGAATAGGCATTATAAAACCAGCGCTAAAGCAGCATTGTTGAATAGCGGCCTAGGTCGCGTTGCGATCACCCAGCCTCTTGAGTAACACAATGGCATACTCACCATTTTGTTACTCAAGAGGGGCTGGAATGGTACGGTTTTATTCATAGCAATTTTACTCATATCAAAAATAGTATAGTTCATCCTGGATGAAATGTAGTATTTTCTTTGCATGTCTCTATGCATACGATGCAATCAATGTCCGGATTGCATCGGGAGCAACGTCTTCGGCCAGAAAAGCATCACCAATATTGCGCAGGAGAATGTAGCGAATTCGGTTGCCAATGTTCTTTTTGTCATGCCCCATCGCATCGAGCCATGCATCGGCACTAAAGTCGGGGATCGTCGTGGGCAGGCCTGCGGCGTGATAGCAGTCGTAAATGATTTGTTCGGTGCCCTTTGGGGCATAGTCGAGTTGCTCGGATAAACGCGCTGCCATCAGAGTGCCGATGGCCACTGCTTCACCGTGCAGGTAACTCTTGTAATGGGTCATCGATTCGATGGCGTGACCAAAGGTATGGCCGAGATTGAGCAGAGCGCGCATACCCTGTTCGGTTTCATCGGCGACAACGACTTCGGCTTTGTGGCGGCAGGATGTATGAATGAGGTGGGATAAGACGCTGGCATCAAGCTGCAATGCCGCCGGGATCTTATCTTGCATCCAGTTGAATAGTTCGGCATCACGGATCAAGCCATATTTGATGGCCTCAGCAATACCAGCCCGTACTTCACGGATATCCAGCGTGTTTAATACTGTCGGGTCAATCCATACCAGTCGGGGTTGATAAAAAGCACCGATCATATTTTTACCATGCGGGTGATTGATGGCTGTTTTGCCGCCCACACTGGAATCAACTTGCGCCAGAACGGTGGTCGGAATCTGAATGAATGGGATGCCACGTCGATAACACGATGCCGCAAAGCCGGTCATATCGCCGACCACACCGCCACCGAGGGCAATCACCGGTTCATTGCGAGAAAGCTTGGCGGTCATCAAGGCATCCATGATAAGCTCAAAGCTTTGCATGGTTTTGTAGCGTTCGCCATCGGGTAAAATGCATTCGGATACGTGCCAGCCGGATTGTTCAAGTGATGTTTTGACGCTGTTTAGATAGAGCGGGGCAATGGTGACATTGCTGACGATCATGCAGCGGGTCGGCGTGTGGAACAGCTTTGATGTGGCCTCTCCTATCTGGTTCAGACAGCCGGGCTCAATATGAATATTATAAGAGCGAGCGTCTAAATCGACGTGGTAAACCTGTGTGTTTTGATTCAAATCAGACATGGGCTGACTCTGGCATGATCGAATGCTTCAGAGAAGCCGGAAACATGATGGTTTGCGGATAATAAACAGACTATGATCTGTATTCTCCAAACTCGGATAGTAAACTGCTAAATGATGTTGCTGCGTGTTTTTCGAAGCTTCCCTGATCGGCAAATACAAAATCGTAAATTACACCGGACTGTACCCGGTTTATATTCTCGCAGCATTGCTTCAATATACCTGTAACTGAATTCAGGCGGGAATGAATTGCAATGCCACGCCGTTATTGCACCAGCGCTGTCCGGTGGGTTCGGGGCCATCGTTAAATACATGCCCGTGATGGCCGCCGCAGCGTATACAATGATATTCAGAGCGTGGCAGAATCATTTTGAAATCGCGTTTGATTTCGGTGTGTCCTTCAATCGGTTGATAAAAACTCGGCCAGCCGGTGCCACTGTCGAACTTGGTAGCCGAATCAAATAAGGGTAACGAGCATCCGGCACAAATATATTGGCCTTTGTCGTATTGCTTGTTCAGAGAGCTGCTGAACGAGCGCTCGGTGCCTTCGTTGCGCAATACGTCATATTGCTGCGGCGTGAGACTATTACGCCATTCGCTATCGGATTTGGTGATTCGTGTAATCGTAGTTTCAATCATGTGCTTTGTCCCCTGTGTTTGAGCATCGAGCAGGCGCGGCAGGCTCAATACGACGGCGCTGGCTAGGGCTGCTTGTAAAAACGTTCGGCGTTTCACGTTTTTCTCATCATGATTGCTTTCCCCACAATTGTTCAAGGCGCTGGTCGCGACCACAGTTGTAGCGGTAATATTTATAACGGATGGGGTTCTTGAGGTAATAATTCTGATGGTATTCTTCAGCTGTCCAGAAGGTGCTTGCCGGTGTGATTTCCGTGATAACATCAGCTTCGAAGTCTTTGTGTTGGATGATTTTTTGTTTGGAGCGTTCTGCACTCATGCGCTGTGTCTTATTGTGATAAAAGATGCCGGGGCGATATTGGGAGCCGCTGTCGCAAAACTGACGATTGGCCGTGGTTGGATCGGAATTGCGCCAATAGACATCAAGCAGTTGCTCATAGCTGACCAAGGATGGATCAAATACGATTTCAATGGCTTCGGTATGCCCCGTACTGCCAGAGGAAACCTGTTGGTAGGTTGGGTTGTCCTGATGGCCGCCGGTGTAGCCTGAGGTAGTTGAAATGACTCCGGGTATTTCATCGAAGGGGTGCTCCATGCACCAGAAGCAGCCTGCAGCAAAGGTGGCTGTATCGAACGGGTTCGAGCTTTGAGCTGTCACTGGGCTTGCTGCTGTCATCATCACCATCCATATAAAAAAACATTGTTTTAAGCCTGTTGTATATCTTGTTCGTCGTTTCATTCAGCCTCCAGTGCCTTGTTTCATGGCGACTGTAAACCGTGATGATGACGGCTGTATCTGAATTTCAGATGAAATCATTGCCGCTGTTTGTAGGCTCGGACAACAGAAAAGGCAGAGGTGTAAACATGAATGATGATCGGCGTTTGGTGTATTCGACGGAACAGGGCTCGCTGGATAAGCCGATGGACAGAGCGGTGGGGAAACGAAAAAAACCACGCCATCAGACTGTCAACGCAGCTGTCATTAAAAACCCGAACAAACAGGGTGTGCGTATCCGGCGTGAATCCAAGGGTAGGGGAGGCAAAACGGTTTGCATCGTTGATGGCTTGTCGTTGCCCGAAACACAGTTGAAAACATTGTTGAAAAAAATGAAAGGTCAATTGGGTTGTGGTGGAGCGGTAAAAAACGGCATGTTGGAAATTCAGGGTGATCATCGAGATAAAATCATATTGCTGTTGGAAAAAGCAGGTATTAAAGCCAAACTGGCGGGTGGTTGATATTTTTATCGAGAGCTAATCCGCCGCCCCATTGATAACCGAGGCAAAAGAAAAGGGCGGAGTCTGCACTCTCCACCCTTTGTGTAATATAGAAAATGATTTTTACTGCTGCTGGCAGTGCGGCAACGCTACTACCCTACTGTGACAACAATGTGACATACGACACTATAAAAAAAAGAGGCGGACAAAAGTCCGCCTCTTTTTTCCCTCTCCCGAACGTTGTTCTGTTTAAGCTTCTTCTAGCAAAGCCTTCATGGATAGGCGAATGCGACCATTGCGATCCACATCCAATACTTTTACACGTACTTCCTGACCTTCTTTAAGCTCATCAGCCACTTTTTCAACACGGTGATTGGCAATTTGTGAGATGTGAACCAGACCATCGGTACCACCCACAACACGAACAAAGGCACCGAAGTCCATCAGTTTAACGACTTTACCATTGTAGATCGCGCCAACTTCAACTTCAGCCACGATATCTTCGATCATCTTCTTAGCCGCTTCACCGGCATCGCCAGTCACAGCAAAGATGGTGATGGTGCCATCATCGGCAATATCAATTTTGGCACCGGTTTCATCAACGATGCCGCGAATGACTTTACCACCGGCTCCGATGACTTCGCGAATCTTGTCGGACTTGATCTTCATGGTGAACATGCGCGGCGCATGATCGGCAATGGATGCGCGAGGCTCTTGCATGCACTTGGCCATTTCATCGAGGATATGAATGCGAGCGCCATGCGCCTGTGCCAGTGCTTCTTTCATGATTTCGCGAGTCAATCCAGCGATTTTAATATCCAGCTGCAAGGTGGTGACACCATCGCGGGTACCGGCCACTTTGAAATCCATATCGCCCAGATGATCTTCATCACCGAGGATATCAGTTAATACAGCGTAACCGTCGGATTCAAGAATCAAACCCATAGCCACACCGGCAACCGCCGCTTTGGTCGGCACACCGGCATCCATAAGAGCCAGAGATGTACCACAGACTGAAGCCATGGAAGATGAACCATTGGATTCGGTGATTTCAGATACCGAGCGGATGGCATAACCGAAGTCTTCCATGGATGGAAGAACAGCTTCCACACCACGACGCGCCAAGCGACCATGACCGATTTCACGACGACCCGGAGGGCCGAAGCGACGTGCTTCACCAACAGAATACGGTGGGAAGTTGTAATGCAACATGAAACGCTGCTTGGCTACGCCTTCCAGTGATTCGGTGGTTTGCATATCGGATTCAGTACCGAGTGTGATGGTGACCAGCGCCTGAGTTTCACCACGGGTGAACAGAGCCGAACCATGGGTGCGGGGCAGTACACCAACCTGACAATCAATAGCACGTACCTGATCGGTGCTGCGGCCATCGATGCGCGGATTGCCTGCGATAATGGAGCGACGCACAACATCTTTTTCCAAGCCTTTGACAGCGGATGAAACATCATTGGAGGTGAATTCGCCGGGAGCGTCTTCAGATCCAGCTAGTTTTTCCTGGGCTGCTGAGCGGAATGCATCAATCTTGGCGGCACGAGCCGATTTATCGACAATCGCATAAGCTTCGCGTACATCTGCTTCAAAGGCTGATTTGACAGCGCCTTTCACATCATCGTTGCCTGCCAGTTCAATGTTCAGTTTTTCTTTACCGGCCAATTTGACCAGTTCTTCAATGGCATCGAGTACAGGCTGATAGCCTTCCTGACCGAAGATGATCGCATCAATCATCTGCTCTTCGGACAATTCCTTGGCTTCGGATTCGATCATCAGTACCGCATCACGTGTGCCTGCAACAATCAGATCCAATGACGATTCAGTAACCTGTTCGTACGTTGGGTTCAATACAAACTCACCATCAATCAGGCCAACGCGGGATGCCGCGATCGGTTCTGCAAACGGTACATCGGAAATGGCCAAGGCTGCAGATACACCATTGATGGCGATAATGTCCGGGTTGGTAGCTTCGTCGGCTGAGATGACTGTCGCGATAACCTGTGTTTCGTGAAAATATCCTTTTGGAAACAACGGGCGAATTGGGCGGTCAATCAAACGTGAGGTCAGTGTTTCTTTTTCGGATGGACGGCCTTCACGTTTGAGGAAACCACCTAAAAAGCGGCCTGCGGCATAGGTTTTTTCCTGATAATGTACGGTCAATGGCATGAAATCCACGCCTTGCAATGGCTGTTTGGCAGCAGTTGCCGCAACATGAACGACGACATCGCCAACCTGTGCCAGAACAGAGCCACCGGCTTGACGCGCTACGCGTCCTGTTTCAAATGAGATAGTGCGGCCAGCAACATCGGCCTGTGTTTTACTGATATTAAACATATGATTCATTCCTTTTTTCACGCATGTCTCTGGCGTGGATATAAAGTGGGTAAAAGAAAAAAGGCGACCCTTTGCAGGGCCGCCGGAGATGGTTTAACGATTTAGCGACGTAGTCCCAAGCTGTCAATCAGGGTGCGATAACGTCCGAAGTTTTTATTTTTCAAATAGTTGAGCAGGTTACGACGCTGGCCAACCATTTTTAGTAGACCACGACGGGAGTGATGATCTTTATGATGTTCCTTGAAGTGACCGGAGAGCTGATTGATGCGCTCTGTCAGCAGGGCTACCTGCACTTCAGGGGAACCTGTATCGCCTTCTGAGAGACGAAATTTTTCAATAACTGTGTTTTTTTCTTCCAGCGCCAAAGACATGTACGTTCTTCCTCTTAGTTTACTCTTTCCTGTTTATAGGGCGGCGAACCATAGCGACACCCAAAGCGGCATGCAAATATTTATTATCAGACATGATGAGTATCAAGCTGTTATTTGGCCGTTGTATGTTTTCGCGGGCCGGGTAGCGCCTCATCAGCCCACTCGATAACCTTCACTTGCTGAATAAATACTGGCATTAGCGGAACATCTTTCATGCCATTGCGTAGATCTGTTTGAACCGCCTCTATTCGGCGCACCACGTTCATGCCTTTGCTTACCCGACCAAATACGGCATAACCCCATCCATCGGCGGACTTGCTGCGATGGTTGAGGAATGAATTGTTGCTGGTATTGATGAAAAATTGATTTCTGGCCGAATTGGGTTCGGCTGTGCGTGCCATGGCGATTGAACCCACGTTGTTAGACAAACCATTATCTGCTTCATTAATGATGGAGCCAAAGTTGGATTGTTTGTTCATATCTTTATCGTAACCACCACCTTGAATCATGAAATTGGGGATCACACGGTGAAAGATGGTGTTGTC
>CAZKHV010000028.1:0-10989 GCA_964552605.1 uncultured Zetaproteobacteria bacterium
TCGTTCTTTATCCTTCGATTCCGTTAGTGCATGAATCCACCAAAGGAATCTTGGGCTGGACACAAATCAAAGAATTCAAAGAAGCCGTAGCCGAAAACGATGCCATTAAAGCACCCTATCTGAAAAAAGTGGCCGATATGGATGGCCAGGCACTGATGGCAGACCCTGCTATGCGTAACTTTGCCGAATCTTCCGCCAAAGCCATCTTCGGTGATAACTGTGCCGCCTGCCATGGTGCCGGCGGACAGGGCGCACCCGGTCTTTTCCCGAATCTAGCCGATGATGATTGGTTGTTCGGTGGCGATTTCGATACCATCGTCGAAAGCATCACAGATGGCCGAGAAGGCTCAATGCCTGCACATGAAGGCATGCTGGATGATACTGAAATCAACAAAATGGCAGACTTTGTTCTTGCCGCTTCACAGGGAAAAGCCACAAAAGAAGGGTTTATTCGCTTTGATGACAACGGCTGCTCAGGCTGTCATGGTGAAGATGCCAAGGGCGGTGCAATCAATGATCTGGGCAGCGGCGCAGCAAACCTGACCGACGGCATCTGGCGTTTCGGTAGCTCTCGCGATCAAATCCTACGCACTATTCGTTACGGTGTGAATGAAGACCCAAGCGATGTACCGAACACTCGTACCGCGATCATGCCTGCTTTCGGAGAAAAACTGAGTCCCGAAGCGATCAAAATGCTGGCGGTGAAAGTCTATGAATTTGGCGGCGGTAAATAAATGCAATACAACAGGAGGTATTCATGGATGAAGTAGTCATCGGAGTCATTCTTGCAGTGGCCGGCACCCTACTCATCGGTGTTTATTTGGCTTATCGGTTTTTCAAAATTATCGGAGCTAAAAAAGACATCGAATAAGGATTATTACAATCAAAGGGAGGGGAGGTTCATTGCGAGCCTCCCCTTTTCTTTTTTAACCATTAAAATACAGCCGGGCATAGAAAACCTATATTTAAGGAGCGCACATGTCGAAACAGCAACATCATAATCTAGAAGAACTCTATGCCGATGCCAGCCACTGGCATGTGAATGCCGGTGATGAAACCATACATGCCAAACGTATGGGCGGTCGTTTCCGCACTTACCGCTGGTATGCCTCCAGTTTATGGATTCTGTTTTTCATCACTCCCTATATGCGCTGGGATGGTCAGCAAGCCATTCTATTCGATATTCCGCACCGCCAGTTCCATTTATGGGGGCTGACCATCTGGCCACAAGATGTATGGATGTTATCGCTGGTGCTTATTCTATTGGCCATCACACTGTTTGCCGTCACCGCCATCGCGGGGCGTGTGTGGTGTGGTTACTTCTGTTTTCAATCAGTATGGACCGATTGGTTCACCTGGCTTGAAGATAAAATCGAAGGCAACCCCATCCAGCGTCGCAAACTTGATGCGGCTCCATGGAATGGCCGAAAAATTCAACTCAAACTCTACAAACATAGCCTCTGGCTGTTTATTTCACTACTCACCGGATTCAGCTTCGCCGCCTATTTCACCGATGTATACGGTCTGTGGCACAGCTATTTAACACTTGATGCAGCACTGATTGCCTGGGTGGTATTGGGAACCATCGTACTCACCACCTATGTATTCGCAGGTTTCATGCGCGAACAAGTATGTTTCTGGCTTTGCCCTTATGCTCGCATTCAAAGTGTAATGATCGATAAAGATACCGAACTGCCCACCTATGATCTGGCGCGTGGTGAACCGCGAGGTAAATTGCATGGTCAAGGCAGTGAAAGTCGCGGCGACTGCATTGATTGTCGTTTATGTGTGGGTGTCTGCCCCACCGGTGTTGATATCCGCGAAGGCATGAGTGAAGGCTGCATCACCTGTGGCATGTGCATTGATGCCTGCGACAGCATTATGGATAAAGTGAATCGCCCGCGCGGACTCATCCGTTATGCCTCCAGAAAAGAAATGATGGGTGATCCCTTGCCAGCATTATTCAAACGGCCGCGCGTGATCACCTATAGCATCATTCTGTTTCTGGCTATCACCGGCATTATTTACGGCCTCACTCATATTCCTCCGGTTGAATTATCCGTGGTACATGAACGTCAGCCGTTATTTATTCAAATGAGCGATGGCAGCATTCTCAATAAATACACCATAAAGGCCGTCAATAAAACACCACACAGGCTGGAATTTCAGCTGCGTATTGCCGGGCTCGATGCAGTGAACATAAAAATGCCGGATGGCGACATCGTCAAACTTGAAGCAAAAGGCACAATTCCCTTTCACGTTTATTTACGCATCATGCCAGTTCAACTGAAACAGAAAAATACAAAAATTCGTTTTATTCTGGAGAGCATGAACAGTGCTGATACGATTAAAATCATCAAGAAATCCGTATTTATCGGACCCGGAAGGTAGGCATCATGCTCAGTGAACAACTCAAAAGGGATCTGAAAAACCCATGGTTAAAAGGCATTCTTGCCGTCGTTGGCGTTACCCTTACTGTCAATTTCTGCTTTATCGCCTACGCGTTTATCTTCCCTCCGAACCTGGTCGTGCAGGACTATTACGAACGCGGCAAAAATTATTTTCATGATGCACAACTGCGTGATCAGACCATAGCCACTGCATGGCGCTTGCAACTGCTGCTGCCGAACACCATTAAAAAAAATGAATCCATCATGTCCCGCCTTTATGTCATGGATCATGATGGTAAGCCCGTGCATTCCGGCACCGTACGGTTGACGGCTTATCGCCCCAGTGATGCCAGCCATGATTTCGATGTAGAGCTCAAGCTGGGCGATGCCGGCACGTTTGCAGGCTCCGTCCGCTTCCCCTTACCCGGCCATTGGGATTTGATCGCTCGCATTGATGCCGGAGATCACCACTTCGATACCGCCCAGCGCATCTTTGTGCAGCGCTGATAACAGCTGTTTTCACTGCGGCCTTGCAGCCTCGGCTGCAAGCGCCTGCCACGGTGATATCGAGGATACACAACGGCTATTCTGCTGCTCGGGCTGTTTAAGCGTTTGCCAGGTCATCCATGAGGCCGGACTGGATAACTTTTATGATCGCTTGCAAAAACGCCAAACCAGCATCGCCCCACCTCCCAATGCACCTGCCGATATCGATCAATACGACCTGCATGAGGTACAGCAAGAGTTTATTCAAACCCGTTCGGATGGATCAAAACAAGCCCGTTTGATGGTTGAAGGTATTCATTGCGCCGCCTGTGTCTGGTTGATCGAGAAAGCCCTGAGTGACATGAAAGGCGTTATTAAAGCCGAAGTCAATCTGGTACATCACCGCTTACTGCTGCAATGGAACGCCGATCAGCTCTCCCTCTCCAGTATCATGAGCCGCTTGGCAGCGCTCGGTTATGCCGCCATCCCCTTTAATCTCGACAATGTTGATGGTCTATTGCAACAGCAGAATCGGCAACTGCTGTTTCGTTTGGGTTTCGCAGGTTTTGGCGCAATGAACATCATGTGGATTTCCATTGCCCTGTATGCCGGTGCATTTTCCGGCATCAGTGCGGAGTACCGCCAGTTTTTTTACTGGATCAGTGCAGCCATTGCCACACCGGTACTACTCTATTCCGGTGGCCCGATTCTGCTCTCGGCTTGGCGTGGCTTAAGGCAAGGCCAACTGAATATGGATTTGCCCATCAGTATCGGTGCCCTGGCTACATTTACCTATTCCTGCTGGCAAATCGTACAGGCTGGTTCGCATATTTATTTTGATACCGTAGTTAGTTTTTTGTTCGTCATCTTGATCGGTCGTTATCTGGAGGCATTAGGTCGACGCAATGCCTCATCGGCCACCCTGCGACTGCTGGAGCTGCAACCGCGCATGGCCACCCGCATCAACGGCTATGATAATGGCAATGGCAACGACGAACGCGTTGCCGTACGCAAGCTGCAAGCCGGTGACATCCTGCGTATCAAGCCGGGTGATAAAGTACCTGCCGACGGCATCATCATCGAAGGTCGCTCCCATATTGATGAATCGATGCTAAGTGGAGAGTCACAAGCACAACACAAACAAGCCGGTGATGCCTTGGCCTGCGGCACGATCAATACTGAGCAACCCTTAATCATGCGAGTTGAGGCGGTCGGCTCGGAAACTGTATTGGCGCGCATCATTCATCTGGTGGAATCGGCTCAAGGCTCAAAAGCACCTGTTCAAGATCTCGCCGATAAAATTGTACCGTGGTTTGTCGCCAGCACCTTGGCTCTCGCCAGTCTGACCTTCGCATACTGGTGGCCACAAGCAGGCTTTGATACTGCGCTACTCGCTGCCACGGCCGTACTGATTATCACCTGCCCCTGTGCGCTGGGTTTGGCCACACCCATGTCCATTGCCGTCAGCACAGGGCTGGCTGCAAAACACGGTGTATTGGTGCGTCATGGTGAAGCACTGGAAAAACTCTCTGCAATCAACCATATCGTATTTGATAAAACAGGCACTTTAACCACCGGAAAAATGCGCGTCAGCGCTATTGTTTTAGCGCATGCACACGATCATAACGATCCAGGTAAGTCAGACGAGCAACATATTTTACAACTGGCTGGTGCGCTGGAACGCCATGATTCCCACCCCCTGGCCAAAGCCGTATGTGCATCCGTTGAGGCCGCATCGTTGCCTTTTTTAACCTGTCACGATCCACAGCTGCATCCCGGCATGGGTATTCGCGGCAAAGTCGGCGAACAACACATTCTTGTCGGCAACCGGCGTTTCATGCAGCAGCACAATATCACCCTATCCGATACCATGATTGCAGTATGCCACAGCACCGAATCGGCAATGGCTGTGCCGGTATTCATCGCAGCCAATGGCACATTGCTCGCCTTATTGCGCATTGAAGATCAATTGAAAGACGACGTATTCGATTTAATCACCAGCCTCAGTCAGCGCCAAATCGGTATCACCCTGCTAACCGGTGACTCCATTGCAGCAGCCCTGCACCTGCAACAACGCTTATGCCAGTACAGCACAACACCCATCGATGTGATTGCCGATGTTTTGCCTGAACAGAAATCAAATCATATTATCAAGCTGCAAGAGCAAGGTAAGCAGGTTATGATGGTCGGAGATGGCATCAATGATGCACCCGCTCTAGCGCAGGCTAACATCAGCATTGCCATGGGCAGCGGCACTGATATCTCATTGCAATGTTCAGATATTGTCTTGATGGGCAGCGACTTAAAACGCATTGCATGGAGTCTGGACTTGGGCGCTCGCAGCCTCAAAACCA
Organism: uncultured Zetaproteobacteria bacterium; assembly: GCA_964552605.1. GTDB lineage: Bacteria > Pseudomonadota > Zetaproteobacteria > Mariprofundales > Mariprofundaceae > Mariprofundus. The sequence goes on from CAZKHV010000028.1 coordinate 5,231, forward strand.
TACGCCAGAATCTGACCTTATCACTCGGCTACAACATTATTTTGGTGCCGATCGCCATGGCAGCATGGGTCACACCTGTATTTGCGGCTCTCGCCATGCCCCTGAGTTCCTTATTGGTGATTAGCAATGCCATCCTGATCCGGCGACATATGCAACATTCCCGTGCAAGCTGAATATAGGATTGATAAAGCCCCCCGCAACGAAAAACTCCGACGCTGATAAAGGGGGGAGGGATCAGCGCCGGAGGGTCTTAAGCTTGTTTACTTATTTTAAGGTGTTTAAAAATGCCACAACGGCTGCAGCATCTTCACCGCACTTCTTCTGCTTACCCATTTTTGTCTTAGCATGCTCATCATTACTGAGCACTTTAATCGCTTTTTTGGAATCACACACCCAAGCTTTCATACTCTCTTCATCCCAAACCCAGCTGCCGGCTTTTAATGACTTGCCGTATTTTTTATAGCCTTCAACACTGCCCGCTTTGCTACCCATAATACCGAACAGGTTCGGACCCATTTTTTGCTTACCACCCTGCTTGAAGGTATGGCAGGCTTTACACTTGCTCTCGGGGCCTGCAACCGCTTCATTCACAGCCAAACCACCTATCATCATGGCCAGCGCGCCCAGTGCTAACATTGTCTTTTTCATAAGACCTCCTGAATATGTATTTTTAATGCATTTTAATAAGCCAGGCTGTTCCTGTCAATGTTTTTACTACCGTATATTTTGTTTCCAAAGCAAACCGGCCACAACAATTGAGCTCACATAAAACAGTTTAACCTATCACTGGTTGGTGCAATCCAGCCTTTGGGATATACGGCGATGCAACACATCGAAATCGACAGGCTTGGTGAGAATATCACTATGGCTTATAAGCTCAGAAGCATCGAGCACTTGCTCTCGGTCGTAGCCAGTTAAAAAGATAATTGGCAAATTGGCTTTGCGCACATCACCATGATTGTCCCCCATCGCAAAGATGATTACCATCGCTTTCACAGGAGCTCTCATGAGTGTAATTTATGGTTTGATACCGGGCATGATTATTCTCGGCCTAGTCAGTGTGCTGGTGTTTTTCTGGGCGGTTAAAAACGGCCAATACGACGACATGGAGGGGCCTGCTCACCGCATTCTCGATGATGATGATCTCGAAGCGCATCCGCAGCATAAAAATGATAACGATGATTCGCAAAAATCATAATGGCTGATCAAAGCGCCAGTCTGTTGTTCATGGTATCACTGGGCTTTATGGGCAGCCTGCATTGCATCGGCATGTGTGGCGGCTTGATTGCTGCAATTAGCATGTCCCGAGCCCGCCTCAATTGGTCTGGCTTATTCATCTATCAAATCGGGCGCATCCTCACCTATACCATGCTTGGCATACTGGTCGGTTTAAGCGGCCTGGCCTTACACGCTTTCGGAGGTGATATACTACAGCGCCTGTTAAGCCTTCTGGCTGGCAGCCTGATGATTGTCTTTGCACTGAATTTAGCTGGCTGGTTACCCGATCCCTTATCTCGTTTCAGCATCTGGGCAAGCCATAAAACAGGCTTAGCCAAGCTGGCACATCAAGTGAGCCAACAAGCCCGTGCTGGCGGCTGGTTCACGCTCGGACTCGCCAATGGTCTGCTACCCTGCGGTCTGGTTTACGCCGCTTTATCGCTCGGACTTGCTTCGGGCAGCGCATTCAACGCCGGCCTGATGATGGCAAGCTTCGGTCTGGGCACGATACCGGCCATGATGCTTGCACCATCGGCCTTGCATCGTTTGGCTCCAAGGCTGCGTAACTCGGCCATGCGTCTGGCCGCACTGCTCATCATAATTATGGCGATCATCACCATGATGCGCGCTAATATGATCATTTCAGGCTGACTTAAAAGAACGGATCAAACTACCATCCCACAAATAAAATATTGATTTTAGGCTGTTTTAACATACCATGTTGCAGCATGTTTCATGTTGTAGACGATGACATCATCATTCTGGAGCTCTTAAAAGAAATCATTGTGAGTGCAGACTACGATGTGCTCTGCTTTGAGTCCGGCGAACATTACCTCAACCATCTCAATTCAGCCGAATATCAAAACCCCATCGCGGTTCTAAGCGATGTGAATATGCCCGGTATCACTGGCCATGCAATGGCATTGCAGGTTCGGCATCAGCATCCACGGCAAAAGATTGTTTTTATCACCGGCAAACCCGATGTGACCCACCATCGTTTTTCCACCAAACTGCAATGTTACACGATGGATAAGCCATTTCACCCGGAACGTTTAATCGCATTACTCAAGGTGTTGAGTGCATGTGAACAAAGCTGCTCTGCGCAAGCTGCATCGGATGATAACACATCGTCGGGATCCATTCCATATCACCAACAATGTGAACTGGCGATTGAATTTGGTTGCCCGTTTCACCAAACTCCGAATAACACTTAGACCAACCAGCGCAGGATGCGCCCAAAGAAATCAGTATAAATAATCAGAACCATTTAATGCGATTACCCTGGCTCTCCGCGTATTGCAGCTTGCTCCTCAAAGGCGAATGTTTAGCGTGTCGCGATTCAAAACATGCGCTTTCACGGTCTATCAAAAAGCTTTAGAGAGAATAAAATATGCTGTCCAAGATCACCCAACACATTGAACCACGCCATTTCGGCTTGCTTGCCCTATGCGGACTGGCCTTTTTATACATGGCTTTATTTCGTTATGATGCTTTCGGCATTGACGAAGGAGCAGCCCGCGCCCTGCTGATCAACTGGTCGATTATTGACCACGTTGCCAATGCCACACCATTGTTTGGTTTCCCCGATTTGCGTGCCATCATGTTTATCTTCTTGGATCTGCACTGGGCAGGCAGCCTGCCTGCCGCCAAGGTATTCACCCTGTTCATGTTGCTCGGCAGCGCACTCATGATGTACCGCTGGTCGGAATCCAATGACAGCTCTGAAGTCGGCACCATGGCCACAGCCATGTTATTGATCTCCCCGATTACCATCATGCAAACCGATTCCATCTCGCCGGGTGTGTTTTTATTATTCTGTTTTATTACCAGTTTTTGGATGAATCATTATTTTCAACGTGCTGCACGCACCATGGCAGCACCCTTTTTCATGCTCATCCTGATGAGCTCATTTGCCGTGAGCCTGCACCCGATGGGTTTAGCTCTACCGATTGCCCTGACGTTACTGTGGCTACCTAAGAAATTCACAAACACCAACCCGGATCAAACCATTACCGCACAAATCATGCTTGATAAACGACGCAACCTGTTCATTGGCCTCGGCATCAGCACAGCGCTATTATTGTTTGTACGCTGGGGCTGGTCAGGCCTTGAAAGCAGCAGTAATCACCTTGGCAGCTTGGGCGCAATACTAACAGGCTCTCCCATCCTGCAAGCAACCGCACCAACCGGTTACGGTCTGATTATCGCCAGCCTGTTGTCTTTTGTGATCGCCATTTATATTTATCGCCGTTGTTTCGAACTGTTCAGTTTAACACTGGTGAGCGCCTGCCTGATTGGCTTATTTTTACCCGATTACTCATGGGCACTGATCGCACTGACCTGCATCCTCTTTCTTGGCCTCCCCATGCTAATTGCCGCGCACCGGAAAACCGGCATTCAGAACATCATTGGCCAGCGAGGCCTGGTTATTTTGCTGATTATTGTGTGCACCAGCATGTTCACCTCAGCCGACAAACACTACCGCGCGATCAGCCAGTTAAAACTCAAATCAGACAGTGACAATCTACTTGCCTCCGCCGCCAGCATTGCCAGCAATCACGATGTCGAGTTCATTATAGCCAGCCAATGGCCTGCACGTACCATGCTGGTTACCAAGCGCGATGTATTGCCTTTGCCACCACAGCGTATTTTGCAGGATGTCGATACCTTCATCGAAAAAACAGCCAGCGTGACACATTTCATGTTCAACCCCAACGCGCCAGAAAACGCCGCACTATCCAAGATCAGTGCCCGTCTGACTCAACGCATGGAAGCAGTAGAGATTTTACCGGCCGGGGTCATTTTGCAAGTTAATACGCCTACAAATGGATCTGAATTCACAGAAATCAAACCAAGCGTACAGCGCAATAAATAGTTCCGCCGCAGGCTACTGAACGTCAGCCCCACAACGATTGAAATGCTCTGAATAGCGACTCAAATGGCGTTGCAAGCAGGAGCCTGTCGGGCTTATGAGAAATCTACTGTTCCGCAGCTCCTTCCCATCCAAGATGGCGCATAGCAACGCCACCCTTCTTCAAAGCAAGCTTACTTGTTTTTGTTGAGATAGTGGAAGAATAACGCCACAACAATGCCAAACCCACCACCGAAGAACAGTAAACCACCAAGCATTTCAGCCGCCATCATCGGCGCTGAAGCATCAGCACTCAACTTCGGCATCACATAGACCAGCACAGCCAAGCCGGCAACCATCGCCAGCGCGTATTTGCCCATCAAGCGTTTCCAAACACCCGCATCCTGCATGCGCTCATAATCAATATCCGACATCCCGACTCCCTTTTATATCGCCGTATTCGGCACCAGCAACAACCACCCCGATGCAAATACCAACAAACGCACACCCACGATACCTAAAAATTGTTTTTGATGTTCATCACGGTAATGATGATGTTTGTCTCCCACCGGATGTTTTAGCATCGAACGACCCGCCAACACTTGCAACACATACAAGGCATACAGCACCATCACCAGCATCAAATGACTCCAGAGCAAGAATGAAAATATCTCGCCGTCATCAATCAGACGCTTGCCCCAATCATGGGTCATATACAAATAAACCGGGAATAGCAGATCAAAGACCATCACGAAGATCATGACTGAAATATGAAAACGGCGTTGTTTACGCCAAAACCATGCCGCCGCTAAAACGACAAAGCTGATCAACACAAGTATAATACTGGTAGCCATGGCCAAACACTACGCAAAGAGCACCGTATTCGTAACCTTTTCTGACAGCGTCCATATAAATACGCTATCTTATAATTGCGCTCAACCCGTAAAACGCTACGCTTCGCGGCATGTCTGAGCATCCATCTGAACAAACGCCTGAACAATACCCCCAACAAACGCCGCAAGAGCTACGTTATCTGGCCAAATTCCTTATCACCTCGGTGATATCTTTTTTTGTCGGCACCGTCCATGGCGTGCTGCAAGTGATTCCCAGCGTTCGCGCCTGGCTTGATTCCATCGGTAGCCCCTATGGTGGCCCCGGTCACATGATTGACCCACTGGCCCATGCCCATATCAATCTCGTTGGTGGCGTGACTATTCTCGGCATGGCGATCACCTATTATTTGATTCCAAAAATCACCCACAAACCGCTGTATTCACAAAAAATGGCCGAACACTCCTTCTGGTGGACAACCTGTGGTGTGGCTGCTTTTTATACTTCATTAATGATTTTCGGTATCTGGGAGGGGCAGCTATGGCTCACCACACCGGAAGATATTCCAGCCATTCACCGCTTCTATGGCCCGGTCATCTCCATTGCCGCCACGGCTCTGGCGATTGGCTTCTGGGTTTATTTAGCCAATGTATTATTATCCTTTAAAGGCCTGTACAAGAAGCCCTGATCATGAGTCCTCGCTTAGACTGCGGCTGCCCCTCAGCCTACCCTGACTGGCGCAATGGAGACATTGATCTCGGCGGTCAACTGGTTCACAGCCTAAAAATTCCCATGTTTATGCATATGCCGATTGGTTATGAGGCTTATCTGGTTCGACAAAAGGATGATATCGAGCGAC
>CAZKHV010000029.1:0-1919 GCA_964552605.1 uncultured Zetaproteobacteria bacterium
GTTTAGAATGCCTTGCTCATAATATGAGATCCGCCATGAGGGCTTGAATCATTTGATCTTTATGATCAGGGAAAAAGTGTCCGGCTCCGTTGATGGCATGGAAATGGATGTGTTCTTGATCCTTCACACTGGCCTGTACTTGTTCAAAGGGGACGATTTCATCGGCCGTGCCTGAGACGACGGTAAAGGGACGTTGATCACCTTGCATGAAAGCAAACGACCATAGATTGACTGCTGGAGCAATGGCAAACAAGCGGGATACCCGATCATCATGGCGTGCGGCCATTAAACCGGCATAACAACCAAACGAGAAGCCTGCCAACCATAAGGCTGAATCAGGGTGTCGTGCATGCAGCCAGTCCAGCGCTGCTGCCGCATCATCGGATTCGCCGCGTCCTTCATCCCAACAGCCTTCGGATTGCTCGACACCACGGAAATTAAAGCGCAACACGGAACAGCCCGCATCTTCAAACGCGCGTGCAATCCAGTAGACCACCTTATTACGCATCGTGCCACCATATTGGGGGTGTGGGTGGCATACGACAACGGCCGGTTGATGCCGTTCACCTTGTTGATACAAGGCTTGTAAATCACCGGCAGGGCCTGCGATGACAATTTTTTGATGGTGGTGTTGTGTCATGCGAAAAGCTCTGCGTAGCGCTGCTCGGAGTAACCGACTTCGATATGTGTACCGGTACCCAAGTGTTGCTCAACAAGCAATAGCGGACGTTTGATCATTGAACTGTGTTCACACATCAAGGCAATCGCTTTGGCTGCATGCATATCCGATTTTTGTTGCTCGGTTAATTTGCGCCAGGTGGTGCCACGTTTATTGAGTAATACTGTCCAGCCCAGTTGATTCACCCATGGGGTGAGTTGTTCTTCGCAGATGCCGTCTTTTTTGTAATTGTGAAATTGATAGGGCAGATCATGTTCATCCAGCCAACGGCGTGCTTTTTTGATGTTATCGCAATTGGGAATACCATACATAGTAATCATGTGTTTGTTCCTTGTGTTTGCAGAGTATAGTGGGCAAATAGTTGTTGTGATGCTTGATGCTGATCGAAATAAAGCGATACGAGCTCCAACTGCGCCGGATTATCGAGTTCTCCATTCAAAATGCTGTGAAAGGCATCACCAGCCAATAGATTCAAGCGGGTGCTTAAGAACAAACGATTCAGCACCTGAGCCTGGATGAGACTGCGATGCACTTCAGGGCCTGCAATCATATAGGCGCTGCGGTAGCCGACTTGAATCAATTGCTGTTTTAATAGTTTACCTTCCACTTTGTGCTGACCGCATATCAATACGCGGATGCCCAATGCGTTGAAGCGATTTATTTTTTGATCATCAGCCCTATTGCTTGTGCAGATGATCACACGCCGATCATCCAGCTCTGCCAGACTTCGCATGGGGATATCGAGAGAGTTGGATAAAATGACGACATCGGGCTGCGGCTTGAGGCCTTGCTCTTGTCGCCATTCGGCCAGATCGGCATAGTCGTTGTGTTTGCCAACAGGCAATAAATCCTGAGCCTTGCCCTTAGCCAATTGACGAAAATAACGGGCGGAAGTGAGCATCACATCAGCCTGTGCCGCGAGCTCCTGATACAGCCGCCAATCACGTGGATTGGCAATACTGGACGGTACGATAAAATCACCCGATTCAGCATCGCGCAATGCAATGCGCCCATCGACACTGGCGACATAATTGGCATAAATCAGTAAATCGGATGGAGCTGCCTGACGATGCAGGTTCAGTCTCAAATACAGCCCATGCAATGCGCACGGCTGTTGCTCGGTTGGGAATAATGGCAGTACATCGGTCATGGTGGGAAAGCATAGCCATTCGTTATCATCATTAAAATCAGTAAGACCGGAATGCGAGCCCGAATGCACGGCTTGGCAGTGGATATGGAT
>CAZKHV010000029.1:2019-10969 GCA_964552605.1 uncultured Zetaproteobacteria bacterium
AATCAGTAAGACCGGAATGCGAGCCCGAATGCACGGCTTGGCAGTGGATATGGATGACCATGAGCAGCGCAACCGTTTATGCCGGCGCGCAGCAGAATGGTTTGCTGGCTGGTGCAGCCATCGGTGCAACAGCCGGTGCGTTGATTGGATCGGAATCGGGTGAAACTGTGGAAGGCGAATGATTGGAGCCATCTTCGGCGGTGTTGGTTCATTGGTGCCGAATACGCAGGTCTAGGAGTCTGTCGGACTTAGGGCAATCGCATTAAAACGCCTAAAACCTCTTACCGCAGAGTAAAGACAAAAAACAGATGCCGTTGCTCGATTAAGCCAAGAAGTGCCAGTCTTGTCACGGTATGTCTGTATTTGCGATGGAATGATATGCGAGCATTGATGATGCTAATTCAGCTCTTATGATTCGATTGCCTTGGACTGGAAGGCACTGATGCATGCGTTTTTCATCAGCATGATTTTTTTGCTTACGACTTGGAGCAGGAGAGCTGTTTTTATAATAACGTGATTTCGATGGAAGGGGGAGTGGCGGGTAGTCCTTCGGGTGGTAGCAGGTCGGCCAGGGTGTATTCTCTGAGCACGCTCATGAAGCCTTTGCGGGCTTTGTATAGCACTCCTTTTAAACCGCACTGTGCAATGATCGGGCAGGTGTTGGTGGGTTTGTCAAAACATTCCAATAGATTCATGTGAGGTTCAACTTGCTGAACGACATCGGCGATATTGATCTCTTCGGGTAGCATGGCCAAGGTCATACCGCCGGACTTTCCGCGTATGGTGTGAATGAACCCCAGTTGTCCCAGATTGTGTACGACTTTGACTAGGTGGTTGCGGGAGACATTAAAATATTCAGAGACTTGGCTGATGGTGCAGCGTTCGCCGGGGTGTGTGCCAAGGAAAAATAATACGCGTAAGGAGTAATCGGTATATCGAGTTAATTGCATGTAGGGAGTGTAGTTCTATTGATAATGAGAATCAATTAAAAATATATCTTGTTGACATCTTATGTAGGCATTCCCATATTAGCCGTATTACAGATGCATCTTATATGGACAATAATGCAATCTCATCCTAATCTGGGTGGTCTGTTGTAAATTGAAATAAGAGGAGGTTGGTTGTGAGTATATATGATGATTTGGGTGGAGAAGCATCCGTTGATGCGGCAGTAGATATTTTTTATCGTAGAGTATTGGGTGATTCGTATATCAGTCGCTTCTTTGAAGGCGTGGATATGGATAAGCAGGCTGGCAAGCAGAAGGCCTTTTTGACCATGGTGTTTGGCGGACCAAACAATTATACCGGTCAGGATATGCGTGACGGTCATAAACATTTGGTTGAGAAAATGGGTTTGAATGATACTCATTTTGAACATGTGCTGGCACATCTGCGTTCGACTCTGGCTGAGTTGGGTGTTGGCGGCGACAAGATTCAGGAAATTATTGATATTGCAGACAGCGTTCGTGCTGACGTACTGAACAAGTAAAGGGGAGGCGGTTATGGAACAGCAATTAACTGCATTTATTTATCCGTTTATTTTATTTGTCGTACTCGGTGTGGTTGTGCCTGTCCTGTTGGCCAATGTGGCCGATCGAGCGCGTCGCCGGGATGCTGAAGAAGGATCTGTTGCAGCAAGCCCAGCAGCAGAGCCGGTTGCAGCGAGTTTATACGATCAGCTTGGTGGTGCTGCGGCAATTGATGCGGCTGTGGAAATATTTTATCGCCGTGTGTTGTCGGATGCTTATATTAAAGTCTTCTTTGAAGGCATTGATATGGACAAGCAGGCGGCCAAGCAGAATGCTTTTTTGACCATGGTGCTCGGTGGCCCGAATAGCTATACAGGCAAAGATATGCGTGAAGGTCATAAACATCTGGTTGAAAGGTTGGGGTTGAATGAGTCTCATTTTGAACATGTGTTGGCACATTTACGCTCAACCTTGGCGGAGTTGGGTGTTGGCGATGAGAAAGTGGCAGAAGTGATTGCTGTTGCCGATAGTGTGCGTGACGACGTACTTAACCGTTAAGGAAATAAGAGTGAATAAGAAGAGGATGCTATGCCGATAATTACCTTTGAGGGTCATGATTATGACTGTCATCAGGATGAAACTATTCTTGAGAGTTTGACTCGGCATGGCATGCTCATTCCTTCATCATGCCAGAATGGCGTATGCCAGACTTGCCTAAGCAAGGCGGTGAAGGGTAAGCCTACAGCCGAATCGCAAAAAGGCTTGAAAGATACCTTGGTAGCACAAAATTACTTTTTGGCCTGCGTGTGCAAGCCGGAAGATGATATTGAAATGGCCGTAGCTGATGTGTCCACTCACGATGTGTCGGTAACGCTGGTGGAAAAGAAGCTATTAAACGAATCGGTGATGCGTTTGCGTTTGCGTTGCGATGAACCGTTGGAGTACATCGGCGGTCAGTTTGTGAATATAAAACATCCAGAGACGGAGTTAGTGCGTAGTTATTCACTGGCTAGTTTGCCGGACGAGGATGTGCTGGAGTTGCACGTTAAGCGGGTGCCGGACGGGCGAATGAGTGGTTTTTTGCATGATCAAGCGGCAGTTGGTGATCGTTTTGCTTTAACGGGTGCTGCGGGAGACTGTTTTTATACCGACCGCGATTTGCATCAATCGCTGTTAATGGTTGCTGTAGGAACGGGCTTGGCTCCGATGTATGGCATTGTGCGTGATGCATTGCAACATGGGCATAAGGGTGATATTCATATTTACCATGCCAGCCTGGCTGTGCAGGGTTTATATTATATGGATGAATTAAATGCGCTCGCAAAAGAGCATGAAAATGTGCATTATATCCCCTGCGTATTGCATGGTGAAACACCGGCTGGGGGTCAACAGGGAGATATTCAACAGATTGTTCGCTCCAGTATGCCGAGTTTGCGCGGTTGGCGGGTTTATGTGTGTGGTGATCCTGCTATTGTAAAAGGATTGAAACAGACCAGTTTCATGGCGGGAGCATCGATGGCGGATATATATTCGGATCCATTTGTGTTTTCTTAAATGAAGGGGTTTGAGCAACGACCTGAATTTATGAGGTTTTAGCAGAGCAGTAAGAAGATTAAAAAAACAGGAGGTTTTGATATGAGGGTGTTTAAGATTTTAATGGCTGCGGCCTTGGCGATGAGTGGATTGCTCACTGCCGTGACAGCGCAGGCAGCAACACGTGAAATGAATATGACGATTGATGAAATGTCGATAGCAGTCGCACCGGATTTAAATTATAAGGTGTTTGCATTTAACCGTCAGGTGCCAGGTCCATTGATACATGCGAAAGAGGGTGATGATCTGGTGATTCATGTGACCAATAATACGTCGTTGCCACATACGATTCATTGGCATGGTTTCCATCAAAGGGGTTCATGGCGCATGGATGGTGTGCCGGGTATTACGCAATTACCAATCAAACCAGGTACGACGTTTACCTATAAAATGAAGGCGGATCGTCCGGGCACATTGTGGTATCACTGCCATGTAAACGTCAATGAACATGTGGGCATTCGTGGCATGTGGGGGCCGATTATTATTGATCCGAAAAACCCAACGGCGTTGGAAAAGAAAGTGGATCATGAAGTTATTATGATGTTGTCTACGTGGGAATCTAAAAATGCAGATAAGTATGGTACTGGTTCAACACCATATGATGTTGAGGATTACTTTTCAGTTAATGGACGGTCATTCCCTTATAATCAGCCGGTGCGTCTGAAAACAGGTGAAGTTGTGCGTGTTCGTTTTGTTGGTGCAGGTGGAGCGATTCACTCCATGCATATTCATGGCCATGATTGGACGATTACGCATAAAGATGGTCTGCCTTTGGCTTCGCCATATAAAGGTGAAACGCAGGTCATTGCTCCGGGTGAACGTTATGACGCGATCTATACGGCGAATCACAAAGAAGGCCGTTTTATTTTCCATGATCATGTCGATAAGCATGTGACTGCTGGTGGTAAATTTCCGGGTGGGCCTTTAACGGTGCAGGAATATGAAGGTACGCCGGTGGATGATTGGTATGTTTGGAAAGATGTGAATTATGATCCTGACTTTTATTATACCGAATCCATGAAAAAGGGTTATGGCTTGTTTGAACAGCCTAAACTTAGAGGCACGCCAATTAAGACGCGTCGCAGGGGTCACGAGTAATGTTACGCTTAACTCGATCTCTATCCGTTGTTGCTGCGGCCTTCGTGTTATTATATAGCACGTCGGCCGCTGCTGGCAGCTTTGCAGGCTTCAAGGTGATTGAAAAAATGCAGTGCGCCACTTGTCATAATTTAAGCGGTGAAGTCGGCTTGAAAACAGCTGGTTTATGGCGCAAAGGGCCTGACTTGTATTATGCGGGTAATAAATACCGTGAGAACTGGGTGAGTAAGTGGTTGCAAAACCCGAAACGTCTGCGGCCTGCTGGTATTTATTATTTTGATCATGTCGAGTCTGGTAAAAAGATGGATATGATTCGTAAAACATCCTTTGAAAGTCATGTAAGGTTAAATGCTAAAGATGCTAAGAATGTGGCGCTTGCTCTGGCTGAAATGCGTGGAAAGAATGCTTTGGTGAGAACTGAAAAACATGATTCTGAAGTGACGGCAGGTGCATTGGGCGAGCTGATGTTTGATAAGGTGAATGGTTGTATGGCCTGTCATCGTATTGATGCGGATTATGGAGGGCTATCCGGGCCTGAAGTATTTACCGCAGGTGAGCGTTTAAAGCCTGAATTTATGCTCAGCTATGTGCGTGACCCGCAAGCATGGGATCATAATTCCATGATGCCAGCGCGTGAGATGACAGAAGAGGATCGACAAAAGCTTGTTAATTATATGATTTCTCTTTCGAAAAAGAAGAATACTGATGAAGGTAAAATAACGTCGTTGGATTCTGCTGCTAAGAACTACCGTTATTATTGCATGCAATGCCATGGTATCGCTGGTCATGGTAGTGGTGTGAATGCCCGTGATATGTCTGTTCCACCGCGCAATCACAGTGATGGCGTTTATCTGAAAGCCCGATCCGATGCTGAATTGTTTAAGGTAATTAAAGAGGGTGGAGCAGCTGTGAATAAATCTGCGTTGATGCCGCCTTGGAAGGGTACGTTAACGGATTCGGAAATACATGAGATGGTCAAACATGTGCGCCGTTTGTGTAAATGTAAGTATGAGCCTAAATAAGCTTGCATGATTTTCACATTGTTGATGAATGGTGGAGGGGTGAGTTCACCCCTTCTCCTGTAATATCACGCATTGCATTGAGAGTATTAGGAGAGAAATGTGTTAACTAAAAAATTAATATTTACGTTGGGTTTGTTATTTTTTATTATTTCAAACATAGCTCTGTATGTATTCAAGGTGGAAGAATTACCGGTGAATATTTCACAGCGTAGTATTCAATCCATCATGGATTCAAAGTTTTATGTCAAGGATACCTCTGCGAAAACCGGAGTGACTTACGAGATATTAGATCCTACCGTAGAAGTCTTGGATAATGGTGATGTCGCATTTAAACTGGATGTAACATTGACTGCAAAGCCTGAAGTGGAATGGGGCAAAGTAGCATTTGTATCCAAACTGGAATACCACGAAAAAGTTCATTCGCTTTTTTTGCAAGTCCCTGATCAAATCGAATGGATTGTATTGGGTAAAAGTTCAAACAATAACGACTTCGCATTGTGGAATAAGGATATAAAAACACTTGTTTCAGATGCAACGGTGAGTGTAAATAAAAATTTAGCCAAGCATATTCTGTATGCGCTAACGGGGCCTGAATTAAGATTGCAGGCTGATTTCTATTCCTTGCAATCGGTGACAAAAACACCGGATGGTCTGGGTGTTGTATTGCATGTGCATCAAGGCATGAATATATTTATTCTGTATATGGTGATGGCTTTGTCTGTATTGACCTTCGCTTGCGGGTATTTCTTTGTGGGTGGTGTTGCAGGCTTTAAGGATCCGGATGATAAAGGTTTCCATGATCCTAGGTCATTTGCCAAACGCAGACGTGCTGGTGATCGGGATCGAGCTGCGCGTAATAAAGGGCATGACGAGGATTGAATGAGCGCCCCTTCTGTTGACGAAGGGGCGTTTTATACGTGGGCTATTGATGTTCAGAGTTGTTTGAGGTGCTTAATCAAGGGGCTTTGATTGAAAACCATGGCTGGAAGCTTGCATGAGTTGTTTGGAGTGACTATGCTGCGCACTAGTTATACTTTTGGGAGGTTTTTACTATGGAACAGCAATTAACTGCTTTTATTTATCCTTTTATCTTGTTCGTTGTATTGGGTGTGGTTGCACCTATTCTTCTGGCGAATGTTGCTGATAAGGCGCGCAACACCGATTAACAATACTTATCTAGACGGCTAAGCGTTTAGAGTTTAGCTTATAAACCGCCTCGGATTACTCCGCAGGCGGTTTTTTTTTATGATAAACTATTTCTACTGTAGAGGTATGACGTGACATCTCCAGAACAGGCTTCGCCCAGATATTCTCCTCCCAAAACATCAAAACCTGCCACATTGCATCATCAACAAGCCATGGATCAGCGTGGCTTGAAGACCTTGGTCTTTTGGGTTGTTTGGGCATCGATATGCGCTGGGGTATTTGTGGCGTTGTATCATCAGGCTGATTTGTGGGAATTTGTACGCCATGATGCCTCGCATGTGACATGGGTGATTATGGATGCCTTTGCTCTCGGTGTGCTGGTTAGTTTTTTGCATGTGCTGTTGTTAACGCGTGAATGGTTTTGTGCTTTTCGCATACAGGATCGTTTGAAAATGGTGGGCTTGCATGCGGTTCGTCCATCCAAAGGCCGGGTGGCGAGTCGATTCGTAGAGGCTTTGAAATATATTGATGAAAGTGGTGGGCAGGTGAGTTTAACCGATCTGAGCACGGTGGAGTTTGCCTCGCATATTCGGGCCAGTCGCTTTGTTGGCTTGTTGGGTAGCCTGCTGATTACGGTGGGTTTGATCGGTACTGTGATGGGGCTGACGATCACCTTAACCGGACTCAATGGTGCATTGAACAATGTTGGCTCGGATAATATGAGCATGTTGATGAGCTTGGGCGATGCGCTATCAGGCATGGGCCTGGCTTTTTATACTACGTTACTTGGCGCGATCATGGGGGGTGTGTTGCTGCGTGTATTTGCTTATATCACGGATAATTCGATTGAAGCTTTGCAGGATACATTGGTGCGCAGCTGTATGGTTTATGCATCGGTTCAGTTAAGTCCATCGGTGCAGCGTGACTTTGTGCTTTTGGATCAAGCGGTTGAAGGTATGCAGTCGCGTTTGGGTGCTTTAACGATATCCTTGCAGGCGAGTAAGGATGCGATGTCAGGCTTTGCGGAAGAAATGCGCCAGATGAAGCATGCAACACGTTTGACCGAAGCTGATGATGATGTGTTTAAAGCGATTGCAGCGCATCGACATTATGCCAAGGTGTTGCGCTATGAATTGAATCTGCAAAAACAATTGGCAGGGTTTAAGCAACGTCTGCTTAGTGCTATGGGATTTTCTGCATCAAACGCCTCGAATAAACCTGAGTCCTGAACATGCGTACGCGGAACCGGCAGGAGACTGCTTCGATTTATGAAGTCTTTTCGGATATGGCCTTGTTAATGCTCGCCGCATTCATTTTTTTATTGGCGATGATTCTGATGATATCCAAGACACAGGGCAGTGGTGAATCCGAAAAAAGCAGGGCTCAGGTTGCTTCTCTTGAAGCTGCATTGGCTAGCTCGAATGCGCGTAACGTCGAACTGTTGCAGGAAATGAGCAGCTTGGCAGGTTCGGATAGTGCTGCACAGATGGATAAGGTTTTGGCTGCGGCAGGTATGGGCATTGGCCAGGGGCGTAAGGATTTTGAAATGTTGATACAAGGCTTGCGCGCTTTGCCGGGTAAGGATCTGCATTTGATTATTGATGCGACAGGCTCGATGCACGGGGTGACATCGTTCTTGATTCCGGTTTTGCGGGTTATTGCGATTCGTTCGGGTAAACATTTGAGTGCAGTCAGCTGGTATGCTGATAATAAAACCCGCACCTACACTGGTACAATGGGGCAGATGTTTGATGATCTGATGCAAGAGGCTCCGTTTGTCGGTAATGAAGAAACCATCGGGCATGCCTTTCATGCGATTGCTCGCGATTATCCTGTGCCGGGGGCGTACTTATTGATTGGCGATGAGCCACCGAGCGATACGGTGCGTTATCATGCAATTCCCGCACCGGCGTTTACCTTGCCTTTGGGTAGCAGTGATTCGAGTACCAGAGTGGCGTTCAAAAAAATCGCCGATATTTCGGGTGGCCGGATGTTGGAACTTAAATTCCGTTAATGGTCTGCAGCCTCTCTCTTCTAAAAACAACAGGGCATAAGCAGCTATTTTATAAAGCAGGATAGCGTTTACGATGAGTGCTTGCTTTTGAGCAATGTTACAATGACCTGCTCCAAATGATCCAAAGCGTAAGGCTTCTCTATAAACCCGTCGTATTGCTGGAATGCCATCTGCTGATTCAGGCTTTCGGCTGCATAACCGGATGCAATAATCGCTGGAATATGCGGATGTTGTTGTTTTATATTTTTGAGCACTTCTTCACCGCCCATCACTGGCATCATCAGATCGAGAATGGCGAGGTCGATGTGTTGATGTTTATTGGTAAGGGTTTTCAGAGCTTCTTTTCTATCGCATGCAAGCAGCACCTGGTAACCGCATGAGGTCAGAAATTCAAAGGCACTTTCTCGCAGAACCTCTTCATCATCGACAAACAGAATGGTCTGATTTTTTAGTGTTTGCTGAGCCGCGACAAGGGGTTGCACTTTTGTTTCTTTTTGAACGGGAATATTCGAATTTACAAGTGAACTTGGAGCTGGACTAGGAGTCTGTCGGGCTTAGGGTGATCGTAGCGAGAAGGTGGGGGGACGAGTCAAAAATATCCTGATTTT
>CAZKHV010000030.1:0-10943 GCA_964552605.1 uncultured Zetaproteobacteria bacterium
AAATACATTAAATATTGGCTGGCAGGTGTTTTGTTCGGTTTTTTTAGCCAGATGGTTCTGATCTTCTGTTTCTATGGTTTGAGTATCCAATCATTTGAATTCGGCATAACTTATGGTGCTATTGCAATAAAATCTTGAGGGACTTGCGCTTCGCTCCAGGCTCTCAATTTAGGCATTAGTCTTTTGTGCCATGACTATAACACTTGCACCCGTTCAGCCACGCGAAGTGTTGACGTTTTTACACTCGGAAGAGCCAGGTAGATCATTTCCACCCGACAAGCTGTATCACGCAAGCGCTTGATCAGTCGTAAATAACGGCGACCCGACAGCGTGGTTTCAAAAGCAACGCTTTCTTTGTGGTAGCGCTCGAATTGTTTTTTGTATGTTTTGCTCTTCAGAACGTTGCCAATACCTTTGGCTTGAATAAAACCAATCGGGATATTTTTTCTGGTAATAACATCATCCGGGTTGCCACAATCAGTCACTTTTGACGGCTCATTGGTGGCTTCCACTTGCAGGACAAGTTCGCGAATCAATGCTTCCAGATCGCCCTTGTAAGCATGCTCGCTGGCAATGCTGGCTTGATCGCTTCATCCTTATTCAACCCGTTCAGAATGCAGAATGCAGAATGGGCATGCACACACCCCAAATTCATAGATCAACAAAACGCCTCCGTCATCCATCCGCTACTTTGGCAGGGTCGTGGGGGGTTGAAACGAATTAGCCACCATCAACTCCATAGAACGATATGCATACGGCTGAACGCATGCTCAATGCGCCCAGTACCTCTGCTATGGACAACATGTGTGTTAGGAAGGCGTTGAAGCTGCGTTTTTTAGCGCTGCGAATTGATTTTTGGTGGATGCAATAAATCAGCCTTTCCTTAGCATTGGCACATGTTTATTTTCGTTTTCGTTTTATTCATAACAATTCAACTCTTACCCACACAGGCTTTGGCAATCATCAATGCTGAGGATCTCGATTTGACGATTGATGCTGATGGCCTGGCTGGAAAAGCTGGCTTTTCAGTCAATGGTAGTTCGGGCAATAGCGATAAAGTGCGCGGAGAAGGCAATGCTCATCTGATTTGGCAGCATGGTAAAAATCGGGAAATGCTGGTGGGCAGCAAGAGTTACGGTAATAGCCGGGGTGTGCGGGATACCAATAAGGCTTTTGTGCATCTGCGCCATCGTTACGATTGGACAGATACATGGGCATTGGAAGGCTTTGCTCAAGCGCAGCAGAATGAGTTTGCACGGCTTAAATTGCGAACTCTATTGGGTGGGGGGCTGCGTTGGTCGTATCAGAATCAACAGTTGGAGTTGCATCTTGGGCTGGGTAGTTTCTTTGAACGTGAGGCCTTGCGTGCCGCAGCAGGTGTGGCCCCGACATCACAGTTGTGGCGTGGTAATTCCTATGTATCGGTGCGTTATGTCATCAATGAACGCATTCGTTTGCAAAACACGGTGTATTATCAACCGGCATGGCGAGATATGACCGATTATCGTTTGCTCGATGATGCGGCCTTGCATATTGCGCTGAACGACAGCCTGGATCTGAAAATTGTCATTGAAATGGCGCAGGATTCACGTCCGCCAGCGGGCATTAAACACATCGATACCAGTTATAAAACAGGTTTATCGTTTCGCTTTTGAGTTGTTGAATGATCTCCGTTGTTTCCAATGACAGGGTTGATTCCTAGAGTCGGGCTTATGGCTATTTTACCGTTTGATTCGTTCAATCTTATTCAGGCTGCTTTGGCCGAAGATGCTGTCTGTGATGATTTGACGGCCATGGCGACAATCCCTGAGACCATGGTGGGCAGCGCTCGGATCACGGCCAAGTCTGCGGGCAGATTATCGGGTGTGTTGCTGGCTGATGCTGTGTTTGCAGCGGTGGATGAGTCCATTGTCTGCGATTGGCGCTGTGCGGATGCTGATGCTGTGCAGGCTGGTGATGTATTGTGCGAATTGCGGGGCTCGGTGCGTGCCTTGTTGGCGGCTGAGCGAACGGCGCTCAATTTCTTGCAGCATTTGTCCGGTATTGCGACAGCTACTGGGTATTTTGTTGAGGCGCTAGCAGGCACTGCTTGTCAGGTCGCGGATACACGTAAAACAACACCGGGCTTGCGGCATCTGGAGAAGCAGGCGGTGCGCCATGGCGGCGGTATCAATCACCGCATGGATTTGAGCAGTGGCATGTTGATCAAGGAAAATCATATTGAAGCCTGTGGTTCGATCACAGATGCAATTCAGGCCTGTTATCAGGCCGGACACAAAACCTGGATTGAGGTGGAGTGCGAAACGCTGACTGAAGTGAGCGAGGCGGTGGCGGTATGCCCTGATATTATTCTGTTGGATAATATGCAACCGGCCATGGTAGAGCAGGCGCGTGCGATGGTGCCGGATTCTATTTTATTGGAGGCCAGTGGAAATATCACTCTGGCCAATGCGCGTGACTATGCCCTGACTGGCGTGAATCGCATTGCCATTGGTGCGATTACTCATTCGGCAGCAGCGCTGGATGTATCCATGCGCATTATGAATGCAGCCGAGTTTGCTGATCGTGCCAGCAACACATGAATGCGCCGCGTGAACATATCTTGACGCGATTGGCGCTGAGCAAGGAGCCTGTTTCCGGGGATGTGTTGGCCAACGAGCTGGGTTTGTCGCGAGCCGGTATCTGGAAACATATTCAAAAGCTGAAATCGGATGGTGCCGATATTCAAGCCTTTGCCGGTAAAGGCTATATATTGCAGTCGGCTGTTTTTAGCGCTGGAGTATTGCAGGCTCAATTGGCGACCCAGCGCATTGGTCGCAAGATTGTGGTGTTGGATGAAACCGGTTCCACCAACCAGGATATCATGCAGCAGGCTGAGTCCGGGGCAGAAGAGGGTTTAGTGATTTTTGCCAAGCGACAGCGTCAGGGTAAAGGCCGGATGGGGCGTGTTTGGCATACGATGCCGGAATCATTGGCTGCCAGTGTGTTGTTGCGGCCGGATTTGCCGCCGGAGCAAGTACCGCAACTCTCCCTGTTGACTGCTGTCGCATTGCATGAAGCTTTGAGTCCGTATGCGCCGGACTTGCGTATCAAATGGCCGAATGATTTATTGTATCATGGTGCGAAGGTGGCAGGGATATTGACTGAAATGCGGGCGGAACCCGGTCATGTACATGCTGTTGTGCTGGGTTTTGGTATTAATTTGCACGCGCCTGCGAGTCGCTCTAATGGTTCGGATGGTTGGCCTGATGATATTACGCAGGCTGTTACGGATTTGACGACGATTTCAGCACGGCGGATTGCCAAGCTCGATATTGCTGTGGCGGTATTGCAGGCTTTGGATCAGTGGTATGATATTTATTTGAAGCATGGTTTTGCGCCGGTACGTGTGGCCTGGTGGCGGGCTCATGCGGCATCGGGGGATAACGTGCGTGTGCATAACGGGCAGGGTTATATTGAGGGCATTGCCAGCGCTCTGGCTGATGATGGCGCTTTGTTGCTGCAAACATCAGCGGGTATGCAGCGTATTATGGCTGGGGATTTGGAATTATTATGACAGGCGAACAGGTGAATAAAAACAAATCGACCGTGCGGAAAGCGCTATTGGTGGCCGATATTGGTAATACTCAGATGGTATTCGGCTTGTTTGAAGGCGATGAATTGATTACCGATTGGCGTTTGTCGAGCGAGCGGCAATTAACCTCCGATGAACTGGCCTGGCAGTTGCACGGTATGTTTGAGCAGTCGGGCTACGTTGCAGCTCAGGTGGCCGGTATTATGGTGGCCAGTGTGGTGCCGCATTTGGATGCACCCTTGGCTGATGCCTGTGAACGTATTTGTGGCAAACGTCCTGCTTTTGTCGGTTCGACCGATGTGAAGACCGGTATGGCAGTGGATTATAAAAACCCCAGAGAAGTGGGGGCGGATCGCATCGTTAATGCTATTGCCGCACGTGAACTCTTTGGCGCGCCGTCGATTGTGCTCGATTGTGGAACGGCTACGACCTTTGATCTGATTTCACCGCAAGGCCATTATGCCGGAGGCCTGATTATGCCGGGCATTGAACTGGCGCTGAACGCATTGTGCCAGCGTGCGGCCAAATTGCCGGAAGTGTCCATCAAACGCAGCGCTACGCTGATCGGCCGCGATACCACCAGCAGTTTGCAATCGGGCAGTTATTGGGCTGCGGTGGATGCGATGAGCGGCCTGATTCAACGCTTGCGTCGCGAATCCGGTTATCAGCATGCGCCGGTGATTGCGACCGGAGGCCTGATTTCCTTGCTCATTGAGGATCTGCCCCAGATTGATCATCACCTGCCTTATTTGACCTTGTCGGGTCTGCACATGTTGGCGCAGCGCCATTTTGTGCTGCCGGCTTAAGCTGGCATTCGTGAGATTCGAGCGATACTGTTCGTCGATGCTGGGTTCGTTGTCATCTTTTTTATCTCTTGCCGTGATCGTTGTAGGCATTATTTTTTGCAATATGGCAACGTCGATGGCGCAGGATTCGCAAGTGCCGCTGAACGCCGTACAACATCCAGCCAAGCTCAATTCAGTCCAACCGAATCCAACCCAACCCCCTTCAGTAAAACTCAGTCCAGTGATTCGTGAATGTGAACGCATCGGTAGAAAGCTGGGCAGTGTCACTATTAAGGCTTGTTTGAAACGTCAATTGCAGGATACCGGTGCGCGTTCGGTACGTGGTCAGGCTCTGTTGATGAAAGAGTATCCTCCGTTGTTGCAACGGCGCCAGCCAATTGGCCGTGTATTGTTGATTGGTGGTACGCATGGTGATGAATATGCGGCGGTCAGTATTGTGTTCAAATGGATGCAGACGCTGGATCAATATCATTCGGGCTTATTTCATTGGCATGTGGCGCCGTTATTGAATCCGGATGGCCTGTTGCTCAATCATCCTTCGAAGCGCATGAATGCGCATGGAGTGGATTTGAATCGTAATATGCCCACACCAGATTGGTATAAACGCACCGCACGTTATTGGCAGAAAACGGGACATGATCCACGCCGTTATCCGGGATCAGCACCTTTAAGTGAACCGGAAAGTCGTTGGTTGTATGAGGAAATTCGTAGTTTTCAGCCGGATGTGATTGTCTCGGTGCATGCGCCGTTTGGTTTGTTGGATTTTGATGGCCCACCCAAGGGGCCGGGTCGCTTGGGGTATTTGAATTTGAAATTGATTGGTGTGTATCCGGGCTCGCTGGGTAATTCGGCGGGCATTCAGCATCAGATTCCTGTTATTACTGTTGAGCTGCCGTTTGCGGGCATTATGCCCAGCCAAGCTCAGATTTCCGATGTGTGGACGGATTTGGTTCATTGGCTGCGTTATAATATTCCCAAACAAGCTACACGAGAAGCATATCGTTCCTTTGAGAGCATATCCGGGAAACTATTGGCTTCATCACCTTTAACTGAGACTGAGGCTGTGATGTTGGATCGAGTGCCTGCAAAAACAGATCGACCTCGTTCTGTTGTAAGCAAGCCGCAGTCGATTGTGCAAGTAAACAGTCCGGTGGATAATTGATGCAACGTGTGTTGATGATGGCGGTCTGTTTATTGAGTGTAGTGGCTTTGTTGAGTCCATGGCAGGTGTCTGAAGCCACTCCGAGTCCGGTGAATCAACAGCTGGCTTATCAATTGCTTCAGGCTGGTGATAGCGAGGTGGTGCGGGCGCTGCCGCAGGGTGATCGAGAAATTCTATTGGCGATTATGGCGATGAATCAAGGTGCGACAAAAAAAGCCCTGCTTTTACTGCGCGCTGATGCGGTAAAAGCGAATCGTTTGGCGGCATTGATTCGAGCTGAAGCTTATCGTCGGCAATCGGTGCAGGCAGCTGAGCGGGCGGGTCATTATGCTCATGCAGCCAATGATGATATTGGTCGTTTGAAACAGGCGCGGATTAGCTCCGGTCTGGATGAGGCGAATCAACGCCTGCAAGCGTTTATGGTGAGTTTGAATACTGCGCAAGCCGTGATGCCGGAGCAGCTTGAGCTGCATCCTCTTGCCTTGGAATCAAAACCTGTAGCGATGCCACAGGCCGCATCAAAGTCTGTTAACGTCATAGCGGTTACGGCTTGGCCAAGTATTGTAGGCCGACCTGTAAACGCTGTTGCGACAAGGGCTGCGAAAACATCCAGCGCGAGCAGTGTGAAGGCGGTTAAAGTCGCTGTTGCGAGACCAGTTAAGGCCTTGCCCGTGAAGTTGAAGCCGAAACCGAAGCGGGTGAAAGCAGCGCAAGCGAACCCAAGAGCAGCTGTTAGCCAGCAAGACAAGTTAAAACAATCGGTTCGTGAAAGCCTGGAAATGTGGCGTAAAGATTGGCAGTCACGCGATAGCGGTGCATATTTGAGTCATTATCACAAAGCCTTTGAAACAGATAAATATAATTATAAAACGTGGGTGAAATACAAGCGTCGTGTGAATGCTAAAAAGTCATACATTAAAGTCCGGCTTTCGCATGTGAAAATCAGCCCCAATGGGCGATATAAAAAACGCGGTGAGGTTGTTCTTGTAACATTTAATCAGCAGTATAAATCGAGCAACTATAGTGCGACGAGTCGTAAAAAACTCTATATGGCTAGGTCCCGTGCTGGTGAGCCATGGTTGATTTTGCGTGAAGAATAATGCGGCTTGGTGTCGCTGATGGCATTGATAATCACAGAGGACTGTATTAATTGCGCGGTGTGTGAACTGGAATGCCCCAATCTGGCGATTTTTGAAGGGGAAGAAATTTTTGAAATTGATCCAAACCGTTGCACCGAATGTGTGGGGCATTTTGATGAGCCACAGTGTCAGATGGTATGTCCGGTCGATTGCATTCCTGTTGATCCGGCTCACCAGGAAAGCCATGGTGAGTTGCAGTTGAAATATGAACAATTGACCGGAAAACGAGCATGAGCGGGCGCTTGTTTATTGTCTCCGGTCCATCCGGGGCGGGAAAGTCGAGCTTATGTCAACAGCTGCTTGCACGCTGTGCGAATCTGGAGCTGTCTGTTTCTTGTGCCACGCGTGAGCCACGTCCGGGTGAAGTTGATGGCCGTGAGTATCACTTTCTTAGTCTGCAGGCCTTTGAACAACAGCAACAGCAGGGTGCATTTCTGGAGTGGGCTCAGGTGCATGGCAATATGTACGGCACGCGTCAGTCCGATGTGGAAAATATAATGGCAGCCGGGCGCGATGTGCTGTTGGAAATTGATTGGCAGGGCGCTGATCAGGTGGCGAAGAAGATACCTGCGGCAGTGCGCATTTTTATTTTACCACCATCGATTGATATCTTGCAGCAGCGTTTGATTTCGCGAGGGCAGGATGCCTCCGATATCGTACAGCGCCGATTGGCAGCAGCGGCAGATGAAATATCACATGCGCATGAAGCACACCACAGAGTAGTTAATGATGACTTTGAAGAGGCTCTTGAGCAATTATTAGACATCGTTCAAAACGCTTCATTGTAAACTGCGGCGTTATTCATGCTAATATGGTTGCAATTTGTGTTTGCATTCCTAGCTTCGCCCCTTGTATGTTTGGAGGTTAGTTGTATGGCTCGCGTAACTGTAGAAGATTGTATCCGTTATTATCCGAATCGTTTTGAGATGGTGTTGCTCTCATCCCGTCGTGCACGTCAGTTGTTGAATGGCATGCCAGCGATGCTGGATACCGAAGGCGATAAACCTGCTGTGCAGGCGCTGCGTGAAATGGGTGAAGGCTTTGTATCCTGGGATGTATTGTTTGAACAGGATGAACAGGAACGTCGTCGTGTAGCTGCATTTGCTGCGGAAGAGGAAGCAGCAGGCGCTGCCTAAACCTGTGCTGCGGCTCGTTTGAGCTATTGATTCAGGTTTATTCTAAACCATGAGCCGCATTTATGAAATAACCGAGCGAGTGGCATCGTATGCACCTGCATCGGATATCGACGTTATTAATCGAGCCTATGTCTTTGCGGCTCATGCTCATGCCGGACAGCGGCGCAATTCTGGTGAAGCTTATATTACCCATCCGCTGGCCGTAACTGACATTCTGGCCAGTCTCGGCATGGATATTTCCACCATCGTCGCCGGGTTGCTGCACGATACGGTGGAAGATACCAGCGTGACACTGGTTGATATTGAACGTCATTTTGGTGCTGATGTGGCCGGTCTGGTCGATGGTGTGACCAAGATCGGTAAAATTTCGTTTGCTTCTCGCGAACAAAAACAAGCTGAAAATTTTCGTAAGATGATGTTGGCGACAGCCAAAGATCTGCGTGTCTTGATTATTAAACTGGCCGATCGATTGCATAATATGCGTACTCTGGGTTTTATGCCTGAGTATAAACGCAAAGCGATTGGTGAAGAAACGCTCGAAATCTACGCACCTTTGGCGCATCGCTTAGGCATTCATTGGATTAAACAGGAAATGGAAGACTTGGTCTTTTCGTATTTGGAGGGTGATGCCTACAAGGCTTTGATGTCGGAAATGCAGGGGCGTTTGGGAACGTTGAATCAGACGCGTGAGCGGCTGGAAAGCTTGATTCAAAAAGCCTTGTTGCGTCAGGGTTTGAAAGCCAAGGTGCAGGGGCGTATGAAACACTTGTACAGCATCCATGAGAAAATGCAGCGCAAGCATGTCGATTTTGAAGAGATCTTTGATCTGTTGGCATTCCGGGTGATTGTTGAAGATATGACGGTTTGTTATCAGGCGCTTGGTGTGGTGCATAGCCTTTATCGACCGGTGCCGGGTCGTTTTAAAGATTATATCGCTATCCCAAAACCAAATGGTTATCAGTCGCTGCATACGGTGGTGATCGGGCCGGAGAATTTCCGCATCGAGGTGCAGATTCGCACGGAAGCGATGCATTTTTATGCTGAAGATGGGGTGGCTGCGCACTGGGTGTACAAAGAAGGCGGCAATGCTGAGGAACAGGATAGTTTTGCCTGGTTGAAACAACTGACTGATTTATTGAAGGAAACCGATAATCCGGGTGAAATGTTGGAGGATGTACGTCTCGATTTGTTTGTGAGGGAGGTATATGTATTCAGTCGGGATGGAGATATTTACCCCTTGCCGCGTGGCGCAAGGCCGTTGGATTTTGCTTATGCAGTGCATACCGATGTCGGCCAGCATTGTGTGGGTGTACGTATCAATGGTGAAGTGGCTGACTTTTCGTGCCGATTGAAAAATGGTGATCAGATTGAAGTGATGACCAGTCCCGATCAGACACCCAGCCGGCAATGGTTGCAATATGTCAAAACGCCGCGTGCCAAGCAGGCGATTCGGCAATGGTTCCGCCGTCAGGAATGCGATAGCAGCCTGCGTTTGGGCGGGAAAATTTTGTATCAGACCTTGGGTGTGAAAGATGTCAGCGCGGATATATTGAAAGAATGCCAATGTGAAAACATTGATGATCTCAAGATGCGACTCGGGCGTGGCGAACTGGCTGTGCACACACTGTTGGCTGCAGCGCCACAGGATAGTGGTTCGTTATTGAAATTGATGGGGTTCAAGGGCGCGTATATGCAGCCTGCGGAATGTTGTCATCCGATTCCGGGGGATACAGTGCTGGGGCAGTTGAATGGTAGCGAGGGCATGGTGTTGCATCATTTTAAATGCCCATCGGTGAGTGATGCCAAGCAACAGGATTGGATTGAAGTGGATTGGCATAGTCAAAGCGAGCAGTTGTTTAAAACAGGCATTGAAGTGCGTTCGCGCAACCGGCGCGGTATGCTGGCTAATGTTACGCGCAGTATTGCGGATTCCGCGTCCAGTATTGAGGATTTGAAATTAAATCAGCGTGGCGGTTCGGTGACGGTGCTGTTGTTCCTTATCGAAGTGGAAGACCGACTGCATTTGGCGCGTGTGATGCGTGCCATTAAATCGGTTGAAGGCGTGGTGAATGTCAGGCGACGCAATGCTGTGGGTCTGAGCAGCAAGAAAGCGTCACGTGCGCTCGGTGAAACGCTGCGTGATTTTTTTGCAAGTCGAAAAGGATCTGCGGCGAAAGAGAGCAAACAAACACAAAAAAAGGATAAAATATGACAACAGTAATCCATTCAGATCAAGCTCCAAAAGCCGTCGGCCCTTACAGTCAGGCGATTGTATCGGACGGAGTATTGTATGCCTCCGGCCAGATTGCTTTGCTACCGCAAACGGGCAAGCTGATTGCCGATGATGTTGAATCACAGGCTAAGCAGGTGACTGAGAATTTAACGGCGGTACTACATGCGGCGGGAGCGGATTTGCGTGATATTCTGAAGGTGAATATTTTTCTCACCGATATGAATGACTTTCCTAAAGTGAATGTGATTTATGCCGACTGGCTGGCTGAACACCGACCCGCCCGTGCGACTGTCGCTGTCGCGGCATTGCCGCTGGCGGCAAAAGTAGAAATGGATCTCATCGCTCGTGTTGCTGATACAGGGTTTACTGCATAAAGTCTGCCGTTATGGTGTATGTTGCTTGTCTATAGAGGTTTGGATGGTGTTGGAGGGTATATTGAATACGCGAATTGTAAGTTTTTTGGCATTGTTTTTATGCAATGCTGCGATTACAGCCGAAGCGGGTGACTTTACACCGTATATTGGCGTTGGCGGCGGCGTGTTTTCCACTGAGTATTCAGAGCAGGGTTCACTTGGTAGCCTTGGCTTGAATAAGAAAACATGGGGTTCATTCATCAAGGCTGGTATTGATTATCAGCAATATTTGGGTGTTGAAGTGCGCACCGGGTTATCAGGCTCTGTTGCAACCGTTTTTCCCGCTGGGACACTCGGCAGCAGTACGCCGATTGATTTAAACATACAGACGACCAATTTCATGTCCTATTTTATAAAAGCTCAATATCCGGTGATCCGGCAGTTTAATGTGTACGGCTTGTTGGGTGGCACGGCCGGACGCTTTAAAATCAATAGTAGCCGTGGCTTGCGTGCTGCATCGGTAACGTGGAAGACATCGTT